>CALDJV010000847.1 GCA_937899305.1 uncultured Cytophagaceae bacterium | reverse complement strand
GTCCAAGAATGGATTTCATAGATTGATGATTGAATAATACAATGCCTGAGTTGTCCTATTCATGTACTTGATCAATACAGTAAATGTTCGGAGATGTAAGAAAAGAAGCGAAAAAACAGGGAAAAAATTTATTTTTTATCATACCACTAGACATTTTTCGTTTGTGGAGACACAAACGAAGGCGACAAATAAGCGAAAAAACAGGGAAAAAAGATGTTTTTTATAATGACATAAAATATTCAACCTATTTTTGTTAAACATAGCATATAAAAGATGGTGTAGAAGGAGTAAAGCCATCAAGGTTTAAAATAAAAAAACGACTACCCCAGAAAACTCCAGGGCAGTCGTTCATATGAAATTTAGAAGAATATTTTAATGATGGAGGATGAACACCTCATTTTAATTGAGATGAATCATTCACTATTTAATTGGCGCTGCGAATGCTACCAAAACCACTCTTATTGGTTCTAACGATGCCAGGGTTACCTTTGTAACGAATGCTACCTACTCCACTTACCGAAGCGTAAATCTCTTTTTGGGCATTTACTCGGATGCTACCCGCTCCACTGGTTTCACTCTTCACCACATTGGCCATCAAATTGTAGGCGTTGACCGACCCAGCTCCGCTTAAATCAATGTCTAGGGTATTGGCTTTACCGCTTAGTTTCACACTAGAGGCACCCGAAAATTCACACTCCAGATTTTGTACATCAAAAGCCAACTTTAGGCTTCCTGCCCCGCTGGATTCCAAATCAAAGCGATCGGCTTTAATAGGCAATTCGTTACGAATGCTGACTGCCCCACTTAATTCAATACTGGATAACTGCTTGTAGGTCAATGCGATATTTATTTTGATATTGCGATAGCCACGACGATTCCTCTTGAGAGAAATATACAAAGTGCGCCCCCTTACTTCAGTTTTGAGTTCGTTTAGGGCAATGTTTCCAGATACCTCGATGTCGGCCGCATTGCGATTGCCCGGCTTGAGCATCATATTGGCTATTCCGCTTACATCTAATTTAGAAAAGTTTCCAAAGCTACGCGTTTCGCTATTTTGAGCAAAAGCAGTGGTGATACTCAAAAGTAACAAAGCGATAAAAAGGTGGGTAATCTTTTTCATAAGTAGGGTTTTTACAGTTGATATGGGTAATTGGTTTTGTTGGAAGGACAAGTAGTAGGAGAGAAGGGTTGCAAATTGTTCAACGATTCAATTCTTTCTCAATCAATGATATGGCCGTTTTATATTTTTTGATGGCATTGAGTTCACCTGCGTACCCTCCTTCACGCATGATCCAAATCACCCCAATGCTCTCATTCAGTTGGGTGGTTTCATTAAATTGGAGGAATCGGCCTACTACTTTATCGGCCAACTGGTTATATAAAGATTGGTAATGATATACACGGGATAGATTTTCTTGGATTTTATAGGGCATTCCAGGCATTGTGTTGCTGTATTTGGCCATTTCGTACATATCACTGTCGAGGTTAGGCATATTTACTCCTCTCCACCCAGGAAAGAATTTGCGTAAATTTTCACTATTAAATTTATATTTGGCATCATTGTAATTTTCCTTGGCTCTTACTTTGTCAAAGGCTTGAAAAATTTTTTGATGATATGCCAAAGCCTGCTCTACCTTGGCATAATTAATTTTCATTTCTTTGAGGATGCTCTGTAGTACCAGTTTTTGGTTTTTATTTTGCTGACGAGCATTGCTCCAATCGGTTGCCAACATTCCTAAAAATACGCCCACTACGACAATGACCAATTGTAAAAAATATTCAAGTGCTTTGTTTTTCATTCGATATCAAAAAAAATAGTTTACTGAGTAAAGTTACTCAATAAACTATTTTAGTAAGGTTGAAAAAAACTTGATTTTATAAATGGACTATTAATAAATTGTTTCGCTGCGCTTATTGTTATAGCTCTCCTGACGAAGGAAGAACCGACCAAAGGGAGCTCTGCGAAGCTAATCTTAGTTCCTTCGGCTCCGCTCAGGACTAAAGGTTTTCGCAAATATGATAATAATTGAACTGAACCTTGACGAGCTCAGGTAATTTCACCGCTTTGCGCTACTGTGGACTATGGACTGTCGACCGTGGACTAAAGAAAAAAACTCCCAACTAAAGAAAAACGCTACTTTTTATCAGTACCAACTACCTTGAACTCTACTCGTCGGTTTTTAGCACGATTTTCTTTTGAGTTGTTGGGCACCAATGGTTTTACTGATCCATACCCTTTGGAGATCAACCTTTTTTTATCAATTCCCGATTTTACCAAATAGGTATACACTGATTGAGCACGTTGACGAGAAAGGCGTAAGTTACGCGAGTACACCCCAATGTTATCGGTATGGGCCGATATTTCTAATTTGATGTCTTTGTTGTTTTCCATCAACTTAATCACCTTGCCCAGTTCCAAATAAGAATCTTCATCCAACTTGGACGAACCCGAAGCAAAATTAATGTCATTTAATATGATTTTGGCATTCATTTTCAACACATCGAGCGCAATGGTAAGTTCTACTACTTGCCCTGCCTTCAAGGTGTCCGTCTCTACCTCAAATGATTTGAAAAAATAACCCTTGGCCGTAGCCTCGAAAGTGTACTTGCTGTCGCGGTTCAAAAACAAACTGACTACCCCTCCGTTGACTGGCTTGGCTTCGGAGCTATTGTTATTTAAGTTGGTGTACTTTACCAAAGCATTTAATTTTTCCTTGGTCTCGCTGTCTACAATATTGAGTACGAGTCGGTTGGCATTTGACTTGAGGGAGATGGTCGCTTCGTAGTCTTGTCCTCGGTTCAATTTACGCGTATCTATGCTGCCTTGGAAAAAATCATAACCCAATGCCGTGATTTCTAAAGTATATTCAGATTGAGATTCTACCTGAGAGGTATATTTTCCACCTTTGGCTACTGTATTCAGCGTTACAATGCGGTTTTTGGTAATGTTTACCACTTTTACGTGGGCCTCTACGGGTTGCTTGGTATCTTCATTGATAATCATCAAGCGAATGCTGTGATCTAAATGAGCAGGAGGCAAAGCAATGTGAGTATCCAACACATGCAAAGTATCGTCTTTGGTATTGTCACTGAAATCTACTTTTCGAATGTAGGGCAAATAGTTTTTGGCCTTGATTTCTAACGCATATTTATAACCTCGGCGCAACTTGGTTTTAAATTTACCATCGCTGGCAGGAGAAGAAGCCAGGGCCCTGATTTTGGTGTTTTGATTGGTACTATCTTCTACCAATACACTAATTTCGGCGTCGAGGGGAGTCTTGGTAAGGGAATCAATGACCCGTCCTTCGAGTCGGGTATACTTTTGCAACCGCAAATAATCGGGGAGGGGAGATACCTTAAAAATATCAGCATTGCGTCTTCCCTTAGAGTTATAATACATGACTTCGTTGGACAATGGAATGCTGGCAAACTGATCTCTTTCATCGGTATTGGCAAAATCCAACGCGCGGGGTTCGGTCCAGTTTCCTTTTACATCTACAGTAGACATGTACAAGTCAAAATCCCCTTTGCCTTCTTTTCTAACCGAAGAAAAAATCAAAGTGGCATTATCGGGCATAATACGTGGGCATTTTTCACATCCAGTATTGATAATATTAGGCAATGCTTCGGGTTTTTGCCATCTCCCTGCGGTATTTTTTCGGCTGACATACAATACATAACAAATGCCCTTGTATTGGGTTACTTTGCCATCATCCCCCACCTTTATATGTCGTGGATCTTTGTTCTTGCGTGGGTCTTGTTTTTTAGCTTTCAGGTTTTTGATTTCGCCAGTAGTGTCAGGGCGCATAAAGTACAAACTCTGTCCATCGGCCGATATAGAAGGAAAGCCTTCGTACGCATCGGTATTGATGGGACTGCCAATGCTAATGGGTTCTCCCCAACTGTCCCCATTTTTGGTGGCATAATAAATATCGCGGTTTTTACCTTCTCCATCATACGAGGCACAAAAATACAAGGTATCGGCATTTTTACTAAGGCTTGGCCCCGCTACATAATGAGCCCCACCCTGAAAATTATTGATACTATTGATAGGAGAGGGTGTCGACCATTGTCCACCTTCTGATAAGGTACTTTGGTACAGTCGCCAATGTTTGCCCTCGTTGTTATTGGACTGAAAAATCATCGTCTTTCCGTCGTTACTCACTGCTGGGGCATATTCCACAAAGCGTTTGGTATTGATTGGTTCTCCAAGATTGGCAACGGTTTGGGCTTGCGCCAAAGGAGTAAATAAAATAAAACCTAATAACCAAATGCCGACTGTTGCCAAGGGGTGTAAATACTTTTTCATTGAGGGGTTATTTTTGAGAAAAAATTGGCTGAATTTCATTGAACAACAATAACAATATAATAATTAAAAATGGTTTTAAGTAAAACTACATAAATAACCTAATCCATTTGGCTAATCTCTAACCGCTATACTTCTTCAAAAAATAGTTCCGTAGCTTTGGCTACGCAAAGATTTTTCTCATTGTCTAGCAACCAGATATTACACCAAATTTGGATTACTTTATTTCTTCCGTTTTACTAATCAAAGCGAATTGCCTTAATTGGACGAATGCTACCAATAAAAGTTGCTGGGATGAGCAAGATAAATAGTATTAGAAAAAAGATAATCAAATTGAGGTTAATAATAATGGGCCAGTTCCAATCTATAGGTACGGTATTCATATAATAATTTTCTGGATCGAGTGGGATGATCTGG
Source organism: uncultured Cytophagaceae bacterium (assembly GCA_937899305.1). GTDB lineage: Bacteria > Bacteroidota > Bacteroidia > Cytophagales > Microscillaceae > Microscilla. The sequence goes on along the minus strand of CALDJV010000847.1, from coordinate 1,242 downwards.
AAATAATACTGGAGCGCACAAAGTCCTAATCCTACCAAATTGCCAATAATCATTCCCCGAAGTACCAAACGAATACCACGAACCAAAAAGATGCTTTTGATCTGAAAATTGGAGGCCCCGATGGCTTTGAGAATACCAATCATATTGACGCGCTCCATGATCATAATCAAAAAAATCGAGATCATATTGAAGCAAGCCACAATCAGAATGAGCCAAAGGAAAATTTCTACGTTGGTGTCCAAGAGGATCAACCAGTCAAATATTTCTTCGTATTTGCGAGGAGTGGTTTGCATTTGCATGTCAAAATCCATGTGCTCGTACACCTCTTTTTGTACCGTGTCCAAACGGCTAAAATCTTTGACAAATATCTCATAGCCTCCTACCAAAGTATCCGACCATCCATTGAGGTATTGGGTGAGTCGGAGGTCACTCATCACAAATTTTTCATCAAATTCTTCCATACCCGATTCATAGATACCCACAATGGCTAACTTTTGAATGCGGGGAGGATCTTGTACAAAGTAGACAAATACACTGTCATTGACTTTGAGGTCCAGTTTATTGGCAATTTTTTTACTGATGACCAGTTCTTTGGAAAAACGTTTGCGTGAAAAATCTATAAAACGTCCCTTGATCATATTATTGCTAAACTTGCTCAGGTCATAAGATTTATCGACGCCCTTCAGCAGTACACCCATCACTTCATCGGCAGTTTTAAAAATACCTGGTTTGATACTAAATGCCTGAATGGTTTCCACATTGGGGAGGATTTCCCTATAATCTTGGTAGAGGCTGGTTTTGGTGCTAATGGGTTTTTCTTCGTAAGAGTTGCCACTGTTGAATTGAGTCACCTGGATATGACCTACAAAGCTGAAAATTTTGTCGTGAATGGTATTACGGAATCCTTCCAGTATTCCAAACGCCACAATGATGATGGCCAACCCAATGCTAATGCTGGCAATGGCAATGCGGGTGATGATGCTCGAGAACGCCAGGTTTTTACTGTTCGATAATCGACTAGAGACAAAATTATAGAGCCAACTATTGTAAGAGAGGCTTTTAAAAAAACTACGATCGTTATTTTTTTTCAAAATCTTATTGCTAATCTTGGGCAAAAGTCAAGATGACCTTAGGAGTTTTTACGTTATAAACTGACCTTTCGCAGGTCAGAGAGTTGTTTATTTCTAATAAATACTAGTGTTGAAGTTCAGGTTAAAATATGAACAACTAGGTTTCACTAAG
>CALDJV010000846.1 GCA_937899305.1 uncultured Cytophagaceae bacterium | reverse complement strand
TAACTGTAAATTAATGGTCAATGGTGAATGATTTTGATGGATGTAACGCGCTTTGTTCAGAACCTACCTTTAATGGATGGTCAAACAGAAACTCAAAGTTTGTGGGTACCTCATTCAAATTTTAGCTATATTCATAAAAATACTTTTTTTTGATGCATAGCGCAAATATTTCAACTTCTCATCATATTATCAAACGTTTTTCGAGCTTGTTTAAGGTTTACCCTTCAAGTCTTTTGGGTTTGTTATTGATTCAGGTCCTGTGGAGTTGTGATTCCTCCTCTACTAAAAACGTTCATCATCAAGATTCCAGTCAAAAAGTATCCACAAAAACGCCCCTCCCTCCTACTCCCCAAATCATCATAGGTACTTACCTGGGCAACCCACAGCGCAACTACTATGGCAATGAAGCCCCTCAACGCCTGGATGTAATTTGGCGTACCCCCATCGGAAAAGGCAAAACTGTAGTAGGGCGCGATACCTTAGAATGGGGCGGCGCTGGGTGGACTGGTCAGCCACTATTGGTACAAGAAGGCCCCAAAAAGTACTTGATACACGGAGCATTTGACCATCATCTCAGAAAAATGGACGCCGCGAATGGCCAGGTAATTTGGAAGTACCGTTTTGACGATGTCATCAAGGGTACCGGGAGTATGTGGCCCTACACCGACCCCAACACTGGCCAACAAAAAATCTTGATTTTACAAGGCAGTCGTCGTGGCACCGCCTTCAAAGCCGAGGTAGTATCCAGTTATCGGGCCATCGATTACCACACTGGCCAAGAAGTATGGCGGCTCAACAGTGAGGCCACCGCCAGCTACAGTCGCGATGTAGATGGCACGGCATTGATCGTTGGCCCGGATGCTTATCTGGGTTTAGAAAACGGCTTTTTTATCCACTTCAACCCTCACCCAAAGCAGGTCACCCACCAGCAAGGCATTACCCAACCCCTTATTTTACACAAAACCATTCTATACACCCCCAAAGACATTGGCCTACGTCGCGGCGATTTAGTCACGGAATCGTCTCCGGCTTTACTCAACAATCAAGTTTATATTTCAGCAGGTTCGGGCCATGTTTACCGCTACCACACGGCCAAACATCGACTCGACTGGGATTTTTATATTGGTGCTGACCTGGATGGCTCTCCGGTAGTTACCCATGATCAACACCTCATTGTTGCTTTTGAAAAACAATACATTCCTGGCAAAGGAGGCGTCTTGAAACTCAATCCCAATCGTTATGGCCAACAAGCGGTAGAATGGTTTTACCCAACAGGAAATGCACGCTTTGCCGAATGGGAAGGGGGGATTGTGGGTTCGGTAGCGGTGAACGATGCCTATCGTACAAGTCAAAGTACTCCAGCCCTGGCCGCTTTTATGGCCATCGATGGTCATTTGTATGTAGTCAATCATCAAAAAATCACCGATCAGAAAGTAAACGGTCCTGATACTTTACACCAATACCCCCGCCCAAAACTGGTCTTCAAACAAAAAATTGGCACTTCTATTTCTACCCCTATTATTGTGGGTAATAAACTCATTGCCGCTAATTATTATGGGATTTATTTGTTTGAGTTTGACGCTCAACTCCGTTTCAAGCTGATTGCCCAACGTGAAGGTAAGTTTGAATCTACCCCTATTGTAGACGATCGCAAAATATTTATTGCCTCTCGGGATGGATATTTTTATTGTTTTGGAGAAAAATAGCATAATCCTTGACTTAGAAGCCTTGACCTAAAAGCAGTGAAATTCAACAAAACCTATGAAAATTCTCCGATTATTTTTGGCCTGTATTGGCATCGCTCTGGTGTTGGTTTTACCTGCCAACCGTTCCGATGAATACGCTACTCAAGACGCGATATTGGGGAATTATTGGAAAAATAAACTCCGAAAAGATTCCCTGAAAATGTCATCCCCCAAGGCAAGTCAAAAGCTACCCGATAGTATCATCGTTGTGGGGGTGGGCGATTTGATGTTGGGCACCAACTATCCTCATAAATACTTGCTGCCTCCCGAAAACGGAAAAGCATTGATGACCGAAGTACACCCCCTCATGTGGGATTCTGACGTAATTTTTGGCAACTTAGCAGGCCCCATACTAGATACCGGGGGGAAACGAAAGCATTGTGGTGATTCAGACAATTGCTTTGCCTTTAGAACCCCCGAAAAGGTGGCCAAAAGTTTGCTAGACTGTGATTTTGATGTGTTGAACATTGGCAACAACCACATCAATGACTTTGGCAAACCAGGCATTGTCAATACGCTTCGTTTCTTACGCAAGCACCATTTAAATTTTGCCGGACTAGACTCTATACCCTTCACTACTTTTCAAAAAAATGGCATCCGCTACGGTTTTGCCGCTTTTACTCCTTACGATACCATTACCGTAAACATGAACGATAGCAGCCGAGTCAGTCAAATCATTCAGCATTTAGACCAACAATCCGACGTGGTCATTGTGTCGGTTCGAGCGGGGGGTGAAGGTACCAACTACCAACGGGTGACCAAAAAAAGAGAGTATTTTGCGGGCGAAAATCGAGGCAATATCTACGCATTTGCCCACCACGCTATTGATCAGGGAGCCGATATCATATTTGGCCATGGCCCCCATGTAAGTCGGGCGGTCGAGGTCTACAAAAATCGTTTTATTGCTTATAGTCTAGGAAATTTTTGTACCTATTCGGGCATTTACCGTAAAGGTGTAAGCGGAATGGCTCCTTTGGCACGAGTGATTGTCAACGCCCAAGGCAAGTTTATCAGTGCCCAATTGGTACCGACCAAACAACTCAAAAATGGCAAAGTAATCGTAGATCCTGCCAAACAAGTAGTGAGGGTCATCCGTCGCCTGACCCAGCTCGATTTTCCTCAATCTAACCTCCAAATTACCCACGATGGCTGGGTGCTACAAAGGCCCAAATCTCAGCAGCCGAAGCAACACCAATAAACAATTTATAATCTACCCGCACACACTTCATCGACCTACCCAAGGTCTACAACCCCAACCAAGTTTTTCTCAATCGCTTTTGCTCTGCCGTGATATTTTTCACTGGCCGAAAATGATCATCCTTGGGATCATAGTCTATTCCTACTTTAAACAAATATTCTTTGATAGGTAATGCTTTGGCATTGATGACATAATCTGTAAAAAAATGACGGATCTCGGGATAAGTCATTTTGGCAATTTCATCAATCAGCTCCGAATCTTTAAAAGGTTTATGTTTTCCGTACTTTTTAGCCAAGTCCTGCATCAGGTTTTGGGTTCCATATTTCCCTTTAGACAGTTCCCTCAACCGAATATCCAAACACAGACCAATGAGTGCCCCTTTTAGATATACATTGTAGTATTGCTTACTTTGCTGCAAAATATTTTTGCTCATCTGGGTAAAAGACAAGTGGTTGTTGAAGCGTCTACTATCCACAATTTTTTGCCTTACCACTCTCAAAAACTCTGAAATACCCTGCATTTTTTGTTTCATAGGCATATGAATGGTTGCATACTCTGTCATTCCCTCATACAACCATAAATGTTGGGACATTTTAGGATGGTTGAAATCAAAATTCTCTATTTCTTCCGAATGTATATTCAATGGAGTAATAATATGAAAAAACTCGTGGGAGGCAATTTTTCGAACCAACGAAGCAATGGGGTCCAACTCGTCGTTCATGGAGGCAAACAAATACAACGAAGAATAAGAATGCTCGAGGGCATCCCCCACAATTTCATCAGACTTGGTCAACCCATGACTAATGATAAAGGTATAATGGTCTATCGGCAAACGCCCTCCCAGGTAATCTTTTTGTCCCTCTAATAAACTCTTGAGATTTTGAGCAATGCCTTTAGCAAATTTTTTCCCCGTTTTAGAATGTACCGCAATCATTATTTTAGCATTGGCTACCTGCATTGTTACCGTGTCTGGGCGGCTATACATCAGCGGGGCATCTATCAATGACCGATAATCTTTCATCAAAAACTTATCCTGGAAAGGAGTGCTTTGGGTAGCTTGCATAGAGGTAGCACCATAGAAGCCCTTGGGTTTGTCAAAAGTAAGCTCAATAGGCAACTTGGTCATCCCTTCAAAATAACCAAACAAGCAATTGTGATTGATCACAAAAACCTCATTATCGGTAAAACTACTGGCGGCCGAATTATAATACACTTTCCCTAGTTCGCTGTGCGCCTCAAACCCATCGTCTACTTTGTATACAATTCTGAATAAGTACTGGGCATTCCATATTTTCCATCCATTTTTTCCTATGCGCTCCACTTTCAGTCTTTTACCACCTGCTGTCAAGGCCTTGAAATCAGAAATGTATTGGCCAAAATCCAATGCCCCATAGATGCCTGGGACAATCTTTGGGATATAATATATAATAGAAGATTGCTTGATCCTAGGAGCTCGCAACTCCACCTGCAATTGATCATTTTGCAACTGCGTCAAGTCAACCTTGAAACGATATTTTTGAATTTTCATTTGCCCCAAGGCAGTTATTGGGGAACAAAAACCATAATGAAAACACAACAAAATAAGGGTGAATCTCAGAGGGTTTGTTACACACATCGGAATTCGTAAAATTTGTTCAACTCTAATTTATTCTAATTATTGTAAAATACGCATTATTCAAACAACGAAAAAAGCCTTGGTTTACGATAACGTTGTATTGAGAAAACCTGTATTCCAATGATGCAGGCTTTTACTTCCCCAAATACCCGCCCACCAACCACGCATTATTTATGGGCTTCCTGGGCTATTTTCTTACGAATGCGGCTGAGACTTTCGGGAGCGATGCCCAAAAAAGACGCCAGGTATTTTAAAGGAATACGTTGTAGATATTCAGGAGAGTCATTCAACAGGGTTTTGTAACGTTCTTCGGCGGTTTGATTTTGAGATGCCCTCAATAAACTTTCGGTATCCAGGCTCACTTCCAAAATCACACCTCTAATAAATAAAGACCAATTCTTGATATGCTCAAATAAATGCTGTACTCGGTCGAAAGGAATCGCCAATACTTGTGACTTTTCTATAGTTTGAATGTTTTCCCGAGTGCGCGTTTGATTTGGAAAACTCTGTTGAGAAGTAAACAATTGGTCAGGAAAAGTAAAAAATTTAACTTTTTCTTCTCCATCTATCCAATCAAAGTATCGCAACAAGCCCTCATTCAAATAATATAAATACCGACACACCTTACCCGTTTCCAAAATCAGGGTGTTGGCTTCAAAAACTTGCTCCTCAGACGCATCTTTGATCATTTCCCAATCTGCCATCGTTAGAGAAACCCTCGACTCTATGTACTTTTTGAAGTTTTGGTAGATCATATTCATCAAACTCAGTAATTTTTTGAATGGTTTTACCGATTCAAAAAAAAATTGTACTCTTCCAAAAATCTAATTATTAGTCAATAGGCTTCACTTTATGTTATACATTTGGCCTTCCTCAAAAAATACCCATTTCCATTTTATAAAAGTAATAAATACTAAAATTTTTCACTGTGAACATCTTACGGGATAACAAAACGATAAATTGGGTTTATCATAAGAATCAAGTACTTTTGCACCAGTACTACAGGCACTAAATCCCTATTATATTTTTTGGAGTCTTTGGCCCACACACTTTACCTAAAAAGCATCTACATAGCTTTTGGCTATACACACTTTTTTAGGCGCGTCAACAAACCAAATACTCTCGGGTAAGTGTGGTGTTTATTTGACATCCGCAGTACTAAACATTCGAAAATTTACAAGTTAGCGACAGTTAAAAATAAGCTACGCATTGCGAGGTAAAGATTTTGATTGGCTATGATTTAGTTTGGAGTAACACGGTGTAAAACAAAGCCATTGTTGCAGTTTTAGAAATGTTACAAACCATAAACACAGCCAAAGACTTCACCCTCAAATCAAACCATTATTTTTAACTTGTTGCTTAGACTAAATATTAGTTCTATGTTAGAAACATCGCAAGAAAATTACAAAGTAAAAGA
>CALDJV010000845.1 GCA_937899305.1 uncultured Cytophagaceae bacterium | reverse complement strand
AGACTGTGCCAAAGTTCTGAAATGGGAAAGTAATTATTTTCTTATCCCTAAATTAATACTTGAGAAGCATTTGCTAAGCAGTATACCGCCCGAAATAGGAGCATTGACCAAGCTCGAAATCTTGGGGCTGAGCAAAAACTTGATAGTTGACTTGCCGCCAGAGTTGAGCCAATTGCAAACGTTGAGGGTATTGGATTTATCCTGTAATTTTATGGATAAGTTACCTGGTGTAGTAGGAGGAATCAGGAACCTCGAAAAACTACACCTCCAGGGAAACTGTCTTATTGAACTGCCCCAGGAAATGAGTCAGTTAAAAAAACTTGCTTTTCTTGATTTGTCTCACAATTATTTTGAAGCGCTGCCCAATGTGGTCATTCAAATGGAAAGCCTCACTCATTTAGATTTATCTTATAATTACCTCAACGAATTACCATTAGGAATCCAACAACTCCAACACCTCACTCGATTGGATTTATCTTTTAATCGTTTCAAAACATTACCCTCTGGAGTCCTGGACCTAGAGCACCTCGAGGAGCTTCAAATGACCCATCTCAAGATGCGCATTACAATCAAAGATCTGAAGCAGTTGAAAGCACTCAAAAACTTGTATATCACAAACTATGCTTTGATTAACCGGACAAAAATACTTGCCAAGTGGTACCTGCCTCGTTGTAGAGTCATTGTAGATCAACAAAACCCCTGGATACTCCGATGGCAAAGTATCAAGGAATGGATAAGTGCACCACTCAGTGAGGTGGGCCGTACGATTGGATATGGCATTGCAAAGGTATTGTATAAAACAAAATTACCCCTGGCGCATAGAATCGCAGATATTTTAACGGCCCATCCAATGGGCTAAATTGAACAAGCACACGTGAGTAGCCTCATTTCCAACAAGATAAACAGGATTTTGGGTTATGCTTGTTCCTTCCGTTTCATGGCCAAGTAGCCCTCCTCGGCTCGCCGCTTTTGTTGCTCCGTAAAATCTTTAGATTTAAAGTTGGGGCCCCATGACTCAGGATTGCTCAAAATGGGTACGGGCAACATGGGGGCTTGGGAAATCATTTTTTTTGCGATATCAAGGTAGGCGTGGTAGCCCGCTTCATAAATGTAGCCTTTGAGCTCCCAAATAGAACCGAAGCGCAAAGGTCGACTCACCCTGAGCGCGCTGACAATGGCCCCAGTATCTACTCCTGCGTCAATCAAGTGGATCGATAGGCCTGCCGATTGTTTGAAAAACTCCAGATCTTGGCTGGCCGCGACATTTTCTATGGCATATATTCCCCGAGCATAAGGCAAAACTGCCGAATGTACATTGAATAGGTATCCTCCGGCTACGTCAATCCACCAAGGTTTTACGATTTGGCCAAGATGAGAAAATATCATGGGCTGAGTATCTCCAATGTTTTGTTGTACCCAATCTTGAGCCGTTTTTCCATTGATGTTTTTGCCCAAAAAGAAGGTATTGGGAGCGTGACTAATCGCATATTTGGGAATACCAAATAAACGAATCATGGCTTCTTCAGCTTCATCAATGTAAGGGTACAATTGGCGGAGTTCGCTCAATATAGACGCATTGACGGTAGTTTGGTTTGCGTGGCGAAGGTGAAAATCTTTTCTTCTTTGGAGGAGTGAGTCAGACGGTGGGTCTTCTCTGAGTAATACACCTTTGAAGTGGTTGTTGTTTTGAAATTCCTCTAGCCAAATATTGACGGCATAGGTACAGCACAAACAGGTATCGAGTAGTAAATAAAAGTCATTATTCATATATCAGGGTCAAAGGTATAAAACTTATGCGGTGTTTTTGCTTTTGGGGATATTTTTTGGATTACGCCTCCTGTGGCTGGCTTCATTTTTCCGGATGAAAACAAGACTTAAACATCCATTTTTACTCGTTTGATAATCTTTGGTGTTTTTCCAATTGTTAGGCATAGCCCTAAAGCTTAGAAAAATGGTGACATTTCGTCTGCTTTTTGATTTGATGGATTGTTGCTTTGTAAAAATCTTATATTCAGTGTTTTAGGGTGTTTTTGTTTACGGTTAAGCCCTCATCTTCGACCTCACAGACCCTCAAAGTTAACATCAAGACCCTCAAAGTGTTCAATTTTATCAAAGCCACACAAAGACTGACCTTAGCTTGCAGTGTACAATTCAATCGGTCAAACGATTGGGTACATATAGCGCTATATTATTCAACTTTTTTTCAGAGGTGATGTCAGCTTTTGAGGAGCATTTCAAAACTTTTGTTTCTCATTCGTTGATAAAAAAACAATCAGAATGACTTCTCTAAGTAAAACGGAAAAAATAAAGTAATCCAAATTTGGTGTAATATCTGGTTGCTAGACGATGAGAAAAATCTTTGCGTAGCCAAAGCTACGGAACTATTTTTTGAAGAAGTATAGCGGCCAGAGATAAGTCAAATGGATTAGATTATTTATGTAGTTTTACTAAATGCGTCTTGTTTTGGATGTTATAACGATGTAAAGCCAAATGAAAAATGGGAATGTATAGTGAATTCTATATTTAAAAATCACATTAAACACTTAATTACTTATGAAATCATTAAATCTTTCAAAATTGTTAGCAATGTTATGCTTGACGATGACCGTTCCTATGATGCTCCAAGCGCAACAATATAGAACTGGAGGAGCGGCCACATTCTATGGAGGGGTGGCCGGAAGCGCAGGAGGAAACTGTGGCATACCGGTCAACCGAGGTGATAAAATGCATTGTGCAATCAACACCGTAGATTATAAAAATTCGGAGGCTTGCGGAGCCTATGTTGAAGTAGTGGGGCCCAACGGTAAAAAAGTAGTACTTCAAGTAGTGGATCGTTGTCCAGAGTGTCCTTCTAAAAAAGTGCAAGTAACTGTGAATGGAAAAAAACAAATGAGACCAGTACACTTGGATTTGACTCAGGAGGCATTTGCCAAAATAGGTAAAATTAGTGAGGGAGGCATACCCATTAAGTGGCGATTTGTGCCCAACCCGAAAGCAAACCGAAAAATCAGGTTACAATTAGTGGAACTGCAATCATACTATGTGCAAGTACGCTTGCTTGACATCAAGTTTGCCGTAAAAAAGTTGGAATATTTCCATTCCAAAAAGAAGAAGTGGTTCAACATGACCCGTCAATACCACAATGTTTTTCTTGAAGACAAAAATGTACCCATTCCATTTCCCTTGAAGTTAAGAGCAACTTCGGTGCGAAACCAAAAAGTGGTATTTAATAACGTTTGGGTTTCACAAAGTGGGAAAATCATCAATTCGGGTAAGCAATTTGGCGGAAATGCCGCAAGTAGAGTTTCCTTTGGTGAAGCTGAGGTAACATTAACCGAAGGGAACGTAGTATACCCTAATCCAGTGCAAGAAGTGGTAAATTTGAACCCTAAGGTACTTAAACTAAACAAGGTAACTACGGTCGAATTGAATCAAATGATAGAAAAGCCAACCAAGTGGGTACTGTTCAATCGTTTGGGAAAACAGGTGATGGAAGGCCAAGAACATAGCTTCTCTGTAAGCCACCTATCGCCCGGAATTTACTTTATACAAATTGAAGGTCAGGCGCAAAGGTATAAGGTAATTAAGAAGTAATGCGCCTTGGTTATTGAGTGATAAACTTATTGCAGTCTTAGATAATCGGGTTGTACTGGTACAGCCCGATTATACTTCTAGATAATAGAAGTGAAAGTGAACCCTCATTATATCATCATTCCCTTATTATCCCTATCTCCTTTACAAAACCCAGGTTTTTTTTCAGCATTTTAGAACTTTATTGTAGTTGTATACATCCCATAGCCAGACTCTTAAAGAGTCCTTATGAAAGTAAATATTTACAACACAATAAATTTACCTTGATATGAATAAAAATATAAAGACCCTGCTCACGATTTTGATCATAAGTGTACATACTTATGCTCAAACGACTACAAACCCATTATTGGTTGGATTACAAAAGGCCAATGACCAAGAAAGTTACCAAACCTTTTTTTATAAACTATTCTCGAAGCCGACTGACCCAAAAACTCCTGAAAAAGTGATATTTATAAATGATGGGCTCAAAATTAGTAAGGAGAAGGTTGGTGAGCTTTTAAGAACAAGGAATTATGCCTTTGATGCTTATGTAGATAAGGACAAACTAGCCAAGGCTTTTGTGATTAGACCAAAAACACCCGAGGAAAAAGAAAAATCACGTAAAGCACAAGAGGTCTTGCTCAAAAAATTCAAAGCTGAAGAAAACGCTATCAAACAATATTTGTCGACAAAAGAAGCTCAGTCGGCTAAAATGCAAGATTTAGAGGGAAATACATTTACGCTGGCTTCATTGAGGGGCAAGGTAGTAGTAATGAATTTCTGGTTTATTGGTTGTCGCCCTTGCGTTGAAGAAATGCCATTACTAAACAAGCTAGTTGCCAAATACAAGGGGAAAGATGTAGTGTTTTTGGGGCTAGCATTAGATAGTAAAACAAGCTTGAATCGTTTCTTCCAGAAAAAGAAGTTTGACTATCATATAATTCCTAATAGCTCAGATTTGATTAGGACCAAATGTAAAGTTGAGAGTTTTCCTACTCATTTGGTTATTGATAAAATAGGTGACGTGACCTTAGTAAAAGTTGGAGGGCTGTCTGAGGTAAAAGAACTAGAAACTGAGATTGAACAAAACTTAATAAAATAGATCTACATTGAAAGCATTCCTTTCTTGGTTGAATAACTTTTGGCGGAGAGGGGAAGCTTTTTAAGAAGTCCCCAACCTCCATTTTTTGTGGAGACTTACTCAGTAAGTGCGATAAGCTGATCTGTCTGTGGGGAATTTTGAGTTCTGATGTAGTAGATACTTGATCTCGATGAAACGTGGTAATTTTTAATGAGTAAGGTTTTTTTATGATCCAATATTGTGCAAATTGAGGTGGATCATTTTTCAATTAAAAAATCAATCAAAAAAATATGGCACAAACAGATCAAGTACCCGTAAATTCTGCGTTTCAGGCCAAGAGTACTGGCCAAGAAGTTCTTATGGACATTCATTTAGACGGAAAAGTGGCCATTGTTACTGGCGGGTACAGTGGCATTGGTTTAGAAACCACCCGAGCCCTTGCCGCAAAGGGTGTCAAGGTGATTGTACCAGTGCGTTCTCTACAAAAGGCCAAAGACAACTTAGAAGCCATTGAAGGTGAAATTTACATTGAGGAAATGGACCTGGCCGATCTGGGATCGGTGGCCAAATTTGCTCATAAAATGTTGGGTGAGCTAGACAAACTCGATTTATTGATCAACAATGCAGGGGTGATGGCTTCACCAGAAAGACGGGTAGGACCCAACTGGGAATACCAATTTGGTATCAATCATATGGGGCATTTTGCTTTGACTACTACATTGATGCCCTTGCTCAAAAAAACACCTGATACAAGGGTTGTAGCATTGGCTTCTACCGCTCATAAAATCAGCGATGTCTTATGGGATGATATACAGTTTAGTAATGACAACTACGACAAATGGGTAGCCTACGGACAGTCCAAAACTGCCAATGCCTTGTTTGCCAATGGACTTTCTCGTCGCCTAAAAGACAGTGGAGGGTTGGCTTTCTCGGTGCATCCAGGAGGTATTTTTACCCCACTTCAGCGTGATTTGCCCAAAGAAGAAATGATTGCCTTGGGTTGGTTAGGTGAAGATGGAGAGCCCTCGGAACTGGCCAAACAAGGTTTTAAAACCCCCGAGCAGGGATGTTCTACCACGTTATGGACGGCCACTTCGGAACTGTTGAAAGACAAACCTGGAGTATATTGCGAAGATTGTAACATCGCTGCCCCTACCAACCCAGAAAGTCCACTGGCGCGCTATATGGGGGTAAATGCCCACGCTTGCGACGATGAATCGGCCGAGAAATTGTGGAAAGTAAGCGAGGATTTATTGGCAAAAGCTTAGTAACGCTTTCAAAATAAGTGTCGAGATTTTAGTGAAATTACTCAAAGCTAA
>CALDJV010000844.1 GCA_937899305.1 uncultured Cytophagaceae bacterium | reverse complement strand
TTCAACCGATTTATTTTGAATTTTACCAGCAACCATAAAGCTGAATAGAGGTTCTTAGTAACACTAAAAAAATAAATTACTGATTTTGAGATAGGAATTTTGGGTTGAGATGAGGCATTTTTTGCGCTCGTAGCAACGCTACGAGCAAAACCGATGGCTACAGCTTTGCTGTGCCGAGCTCTGCCAACGGCTAAAAAATAACGCTGTATCAGTCCAAAAGATCAGCTCTAAATCGAAAAGTTATTTTTGATGGGTTACTTAGATGATAATTTGCTAATTTTTTTTTAATGAGGGCGGTTTTTGGCTAATATTTTTGTGATTTATAAAAAAACAGCCCCTCAAGGAAGGGCTGTTTTTAAACAGATGAATAAATTAAATAAGTATAGAAGTAAAAATGTGATGTTCTAATAAACCACTATTTCTTGCCCAACCTTTAAGGCATTACTTTTTAAGTGGTTCCATTTTTTTAACTGACTTACCTTTACTCGATAATATCGGGCAATTGTTCGGAGGCTATCACCAGCACGCACCTTAACAATGGATCTACGTAGGTAAAGCTTGAGCTTTTTTCCTGCTTTGACTTGATTGTGCTCAATTAAATTATTGCTTCGAATGTCATTGACAGTAATACCGTAAAAATCGGCAATGCTTTGCAAAGATTCGCCTGTCTTTACGATATGATCAACCATTTGTTTTTTCTGTCTAGGGTATAGACGAGCAATTTGCTCCTGCATTTTTTTCAACTCATCCTTTACTTCTTCTACCTCATCTACATCAGCTTTTTTATTTACCTTATGGTCAGACACGCTCATCTCTTTTTTCTTCCTGAAGATGGGGGTGTGTCTTTTACGATAAAGTGCTTTAGATCTGTATCCGCGACTAGCCCCGCTAGTAGTAGGTGCAATATTCATTGTTCGGTTATAATTGATTGAACTTGTATTGCCAACTGCATATTTTGATACTCCTTTGGGTAAGGGCAATGGCTGTTTTACTGTAATTATTTTGCCTTCTTTGTTTCTTGCCTTAGGTGATATTGCAATAAAAGAAGTATACTGAGTTAGTAAGTTGTATTTTAATCCTAGTTGGGTAATGTCTTTGATGTGTTTTTGGCGATTGGCCCTATCATAGCGACGGTAATCATCGGTTAGTTTAATACGCTCTCTGGCCCATAAATAGCGGATTGCTTGATTATTGTTTTGGGTTGCATTACGAACTTTGATGGTTTTGGTATATTTTTTATTCCCTGATAAACCCGTAATGGTAATTTTTCCTTTAGGTACGCCCCGATATTTGCCATATACAATAATAGGTCGCTCAGCAAATACATCAGGAATGCTAGCATTGGCTACATCATATACTTCAAAACCATTGTAATTCACCCGAATATTGGTCAAAACTGGATTTTGGATATATTGACGAAACTTTTCTGCTTTTACATCGGCCTCAGTGCCATGGGTGACTATAAAGGGTTCACCCATTCCGGCTCTTGCCATGCCCTCAATCAAAAAACGATTGACTGATGAACCGATACCAAATGCAAACAGGTTGGCTTGGTCAAGATTACCACGAATCAAATCAAATGCTTCTTTCTCTACGGTAATGTATCCATCGGTTACAACTACAAAAGAGCGGGAAAAATCTTTGGTTTCTTTAAATGCCAATGCTTTACGCAAAGCTGGGAGCAAACGAGTGCCTCCACCACCTCTTTGCCGATCGATTACTTGGATGGCTTTGGCGATGTTTGCTGGGGTGGCATCCATAGACTCCGGCGACATCATTTGGTTACTGCTTTCAAACAACATTACATTGAACTTATCAGTTGGACGAAGCTTACCAATCAAGTTTTTGAGCAATCGTTTGGACACACTCAAAGGAAAGCCATGCATAGAACCTGATACATCTACAATAAAAACATATTCACGGGGTGGGATTTGAGTATTTTTAGGAGCTTTGGGAGGTTGCATCATCATCAAGAAAAATTTCTCAGATGTTTCATCAGAGTCGTTGCCTGCAGCAGCTTCATTTTCTCCTTCATACAAGAGCAAACCAGATTGTATTTTATTATCTGCCAAACGGTAACGAATGATGTAATCTCGATTACCACCCTGTTTTTCTGACTTTTTCAAAGAGATTTTCCCGGTACTTTTGTCTTTGTAGTTGATCTTTACCTTGTGCGAAGTACAAGCCATCTGTTGAATAGGCATTCCAGCATTGATGACCGTGTTGATATCAAAAGTATAATTGGGTTTGTTGCCTTCATTGAGATAAGGATTTTGAACCCATTTTTCGTTGGCAGTAGCTTTAGCAGCAGGAGTGTCTGAATAGCGAGGGCCTACTACAGTAGGGTAGGCAAATTCATATACCCCATTGGTAGGCACCAGTAGTTCAGTATAGTGTAGTTCTACCTTGATCACATCCTTGGGCAAAATATTGGCTACATTCATCTGAAATACATTAGGACGTTGCTGTTCTAGCAAAGAGGCGGTTTTACCTTGTTTTTTGGCGGCCTCGTATTGTTGCCGCGCTTTATTTTTCTCTTCTATTTTAGCAATCAATTTACGTTCGCCAATGGTCATAGTCATGGCATAGACCGCAGCTTGAGTCGAGCCTGGAAATACATAAATGGCTTCCAAGGTGTTTTTTCCTTCATTTTTGTATACCTGTGTCACGGTGACATCAGCCATTACACCTGCAATATTTACATCTACTGAAGTTTCTTTCAGAGGCATTTGGTCTACCTTGGAGTTTTTGCTTTTGACCAAAAAATAAGGAGATAAAGTCTTCCCAGTTTTGTTTTGGGCTTGTGTCTGAAAGCTTAACAGAAAAGCCAACATGAGCAAAGGCATCCACTGCCATAGCCTTTGATATTGAGTGTTTGTTTTCATAATACTTAAAAGTTTCTGAGTTTTTAAGGGGGAGTTAGTCTAAGGTGATGTTATTCCCACAATGTTTATTTACAAAAGAGACAGGAGAAGCAAAAAAAAGGAGTAGGGTAGGATAAACTTTTTGTGAACTAATTCAGAAAGCTTTGGGAATAATTACTATAAGGTAGGGGATATTAGGATAAAGTGATAGGTATACGTAGGATGTTCTGCTTTTGTTTCTTTTTTGACAAAGATTATTTGGGTTACAGGCAAAGTTTACTTACTTTCCCCTTGTGTTGTAGGTTAGTAATTATATATAAGGTGTTTATTATCAGTGTATTAATTAAATGTTAAGATATATGTTGATATGTTCATTTGTAAGGCAATGTTTACTTTGTTTTTACTCAAAATAATCCGATGTTTACCTTTTGTATACCCCCTTTCTTGGTCAAATTACCCTTTTCTTGATACATTTATGACGGGAATTAATCCCATTTATCCAATTTTTATTACACTATAATTCATTTTGCATGACGCGTAATTTTACTTCTAATTGGGCTATGGCCCTGTTGGCAGCATTTGTATTTATGCTTGCTCCAAATGCCAAAGCTCAAGACAAGAAAATGACCAAAGAGGGAAAACGTATAGCCAAAGAGGCTTACGAATTCAATCGCCTCAAAAATCCACAAACTGGTCAGATTCCTGCAGGCATTCGCACAAAAGAACTCACTTATGTGCTTTCTACCCCTTCGTTTAACAAAATATCGAAAGATAAAAACGGAAACAGTATTCAAGCTGCCACTTGGAACCGTCGTGGTCCTTTTAATGTAGGGGGACGTACCCGTGCATTGGCCATTGACCGTACCAACGAAAATATCATTTTGGCAGGGGGAGTTTCTGGTGGTATGTGGCGGTCTACCAACGGTGGAGCTAGTTGGACCCAAACTACTGGTGCTTCTCAATTGAAGAGTGTGACTGATGTTTACCAAGATCCTAACAATACCAGCGTTTGGTATTATGTAACAGGAGAAATCGTAGGTAACTCAGCCTCTGGTGGTGGAGCTGCTTTCCGTGGTAATGGTGTTTTTAAATCTACTGATGGTGGTGTTACTTGGGTAAGCTTGGCAAGTACTACTGCTGATCCAACTGTATTTACTGGTGGATTGCAATACAGCTTACGAGTAAGAGTTGATCCTACTAACAGTGATGTATACGTAGCAGCTTATGATGGTATCTATCGTTCTACCAATGGTGGTACGTCTTTTACCAATGTATTGAGCGGACCTGACGCTCGTTACACTGACCTTGAAATCAGTGCTACTGGGGTTATTTATGCTACATTAGGAAGCGGAAGCACTGGAAACGAAGGTGTGTTCAGATCTACCAATGGTACTAGCTGGACGAACGTTACTCCTTCACTCGCTTCTGGTTATCAGCGTATCAATATTGACGTGGCCCCTTCTAATGAAAACATTTTGTACGTATTTGCCAATACTCCTGGTGCTGGTAAAAACGCACATCAAGTATTTTACTCTAGCAATTCAGGATCAAGCTGGACTAACCGCACCAACAATCTACCTGCCTTTGGTGGTAGCGTAGGTAACTTGTCACAAGGATCTTACAACCAATACATTAAGATTCACCCAAACAACTCAAACGTAGTATTCATTGGTTCTACTAACATCTATCGTACTACCAATGGTTTTACCAGCACTGGTGCTAACACTTGGGTGGGTGGTTATTCTCCTGCAAACAACGTTTCTACTTACACCAATCATCACCCTGATAATCACTCATTGGTATTCTACCCTTCTAATCCAAACCGAATGCTTACTGGACACGATGGTGGAGTAAGTCGTACTGAAAATAACTTGGCCAATGGCGGAGGTAATACTCCAGTTGACTGGACATTGTTGAGTAACGGTTATTATACAACTCAAGCATATGGTATTGCTATTGACCCTGAAACTGCCAACGATGCTCGTTTGATGGCTGGTTTCCAGGATAACGGAAAATGGACTGCGACTTCTTTCTCTGCCACTTCTAACTGGGGTGAAGAGCCCGCTGGTGGTGATGGTTGTTATGTAGCCATTGTTGCTGGACAGGATATTCGTTATACCAGTACTCAAAATGGTAACATCTTGCGATTTACTGGTCCAAACATTGAAAACCCAACTGATGCGGATGGTATTCAGCCTGCTTCAGCTACTGGTCAATTGTTTGTAAATCCATTCCTTTTGGATAAAGCCAATCAAAATATCATGTATTACCCTGCCGGAGATCGTATTTGGAGAAATACCAACTTGGCTGCTATCAACAGTGGGTTTACCTTTAATGGTACCAACACTGGTTGGAGTAACTTGAGTGGTACTGATGCTGGTGGTAGCCAAATTACTGCGTTGGATGTATCTAAAGCCAATGCTGCTCACGTACTTTATTATGGTACTTCTGATGGTAAATTATTCCGTTTGAACAATGCCAACACTTCTAACGGTACTGCAGCTAATATTACAAATTCAGCATTCCCATCTGGAGCTTATGTAAGTGGTATTGCAGTTGATCCAACTAACTCAAACAATGTAATTGTTGTTTTCTCTAACTATCAGGTTAAAAGTATTTTCTATTCTACCAATGCTGGTTCTAGCTGGACTGACATCAGTGGTAACTTAGAGCAAAACTCTGATGGTTCTGGTAACGGACCTTCTGTACAGTGGGCAGAAATCCACCGTGACAACAATGGTGGAGCAGTATACTTGGTAGGAACCAGTACTGGATTATACTCTACTGAGACTTTGAGTGGTACTTCTACTACTTGGACCCAAGAAGGAGCCAACACGATTGGAAACGTACCAGTAGTAATGATTCAAGGACGAAGCAGTGATAACTTGGTAGCGATTGGTACCCACGGTAATGGTATGTTTAGTGCTACTGTAACTTCTAATGCTGCACCTACTTGTGGTACTCCTGGTGGTCTAAGTGCCAGCAGCGTAACTACCTCTTCGGCTACTTTGAACTGGAACAGTGTGAGTGGTGCGAATAATTACGATGTTCGTTACCGTGTTCAGGGTACTAGTGCTCTGGGGCTTAAATAAATTATGAATTAAAATGTT
>CALDJV010000843.1 GCA_937899305.1 uncultured Cytophagaceae bacterium | reverse complement strand
GTATTCTATGCAACTCTCCGTTTTGAATATAAATGAGTGAATTTTTGGCTCCAGCGAAATCAATTGTTTTTCGTTGTTTGTCAATGATGCACAATGCCAGGTCCATTCCATCTCTCACTGTGTTTTCGTCCTTTTTTAGAATATCAATCACCCCTTGGTGCAAGTGATTCAGAATTTGGTCAGCCTCTCTTACCTGTATGATATTGGTAATTTCAGTGAGTTGCTCCATCCCAATAAAACTCATAAATGCGCCTGGTACTCCGTGTCCAGTACAATCTACCGCAGTAATCAACAGACGATCTTCTCCTACGTTTTGAGAATACCAGTAAAAATCACCACTGACAATGTCTTTGGGTTTAAAAAAGGTAAAAGTCTCAATATAATCAGCCACAATATTGTCAAAACTGGGCATCATAGTCGACTGTATTCGCTGAGCGTAGCGGATGCTTGCGGTAATATTGTTATTCTTTTTCTGTAGTTCTGCGTTTTGGCGAGCAATCTCCTGGGTACGTTCGGCTACTTTTTGTTCCAGCGTATTGTTGAGTTCTTTGAGCTGTTGGTTTTGCTGCGAAAGTTGCTGATTTTGCGCTTCCAGTAATTTATCCTGATAAAAAGTCCGATTGGCTTCGGCAATGGTCAGCGCCAAGTCTTCTTTTTGCCAAGGTTTAGAAATATAGCGGTAAAGACGAGCTTCATTGATGGCATTGGTCACTCCCTCCATACTGGCTTGGCCGGTCAGCATGATTTTGATGGTTTTGGGAGATATTTGATGAACTCTTTTGAGCAATTCATCCCCTTTTACATTAGGCATGATATAGTCAGAGATGACCACCGTAATATCCCTGCCTTCTTTCTGCATTTCATGTATAATCTCGAGAGCCTCATCAGCACTTTGAGCGATTTCGACCATATACTCTTCTCCAAACTTTTCAGAAAGTTCTATTTCAAGGCTCTCCAGCACAATGTCTTCATCGTCTACACATAAAATTACCGGTTCTTTCATATTGTTGCTAAACCTTTTTTAATGGTACTGATCAAATCTTGAGTGGTCCAAGGCTTGGCCAGACAGGCAAATAAGTTGGCTTCGGCTTTACTTCGTTCGATGGCCTCTTGGTCGGCTTGTCCAGTGAGCATCACTTTGACTACTTTGGGAAACTTTCGGTGGATTTTTATCAATAAATTGTCTCCTTTCAACCCTGGCATCAGCCAATCTGAAATGACCAATAAAGTTTGATAACCATCGGTTTTTAGCTCATCGAGTATTTCTAACGCATCGTCAGCATTTTCGGCAAACTCATACAAATAGTGATCCCCTAAATGTTCCTTTAGTTGCATCTCGAGGCTATTCAGGATGAGTTCGTCATCATCTACACAAAGTATTACTTGATTTGGAGTCATTACATTTATATTTTAAAGCAATCAATAACAAGGCGAATATAGCGGGCGTAAATACGGAACACAATTTTAAGAAATAACCTCGCGAGTTTCAAGGGTGGTTTCTAATGGGAGCCAAACAGTAAAAGTAGTGCCCACATTGATTGTACTTTCTACCCCTATATCTCCCCCGTGTTTTTGTACTATTTTTCTCACAATATCAAGCCCCAATCCACTACCTTCACCAGCAGGTTTGGTAGTAAAAAAAGGATCAAATATTTTTCCAACGATGTCTTCTGGAATACCAGTACCAGTGTCAGTAATACCTACCAGTAATTTTTGGTCCTCAGTACGAATACTCACTTTGAGATCACCTTTAAAATCCATGGCTTGTAGGGCATTGTGTAACAAGTTGGTCCAAACCTGATTCAATTCATCAGGGTGACACCAGATATTGGGAATGTGTTCATCATAGACACGCTCGAGTTGAATGCCTTGCTTCAAATGATTATGATATAATGTAAGCACAGTTTCTATACCATCTTTTACATTGCCTTCTACTTTTGCCTCTTCAGGACTGCGGTGTGCGTAGTTTTTGAGGGCAAAAATAATTTTATGGGCTTTTTGAGTGGCTAACTCTATGTTTTGCGTACCTCTTAAAATATTGGATAATTTGTTGGCTGTATTTAAAATCAAGCCATTTTGAGGGTGTTTTAGCAGTACCAGGTACTTTTCATAGTTTTCGTGTGCCCGTAAATGGACCATGACATCTGAGGCCTTTCGCACATCTTCTATGCCGGCTTCTTTGAGTTGGGCCGATAAACTACGTCTGAGTGCTTTTTTTTCTTTGAGCGATAATACCGTGGTTTGAGCAAAAGAGTTTTCCAGAAGGTGCATAAAAATCTCAAAATCTTCGGTAGTAAGTTCCTGAGTCAATTGAGGAAACTTGAACAAGGCGTCTTTAAGTGCCGAAGATACACTCTCAATCGAGGAGCGTATTGCGCCTAATGGCGTATTGATTTCGTGTGCAATACCTGCGATAAGCTGCCCCAAAGCAGCCATTTTTTCTGATTGAATCATTTGAGACTGAGTATTTTTAAGGGCTTCGTGGGCCTCTTGCAGTTTTTCCCGGCTCTTTTGTTCTTTTTGCAGTGATGTAGTGAGTTTTTCTTGAGCTTCTTGCAAGTGCTGGTTGGCAGCTTGAAGTTTTTGAGCTTGCTTTCTTTCTTTTTGTTCCGATTCGGTCAACTGTTCATTTTTAAGCGCAATTTCTTGGTTCTTGATTTGCAACAACGAGTTATTCTTTTGTTTGTGGCGGTTATTTCTAATCAGTACCAACACCAGGATCAATGTCAGGGCCAACCCACCAATAAGTGCATACACCAGCTCTTGCCTAAGCTGATTTTCTTTTTGCTTTTGTTTCTGTTCTTGTTTCAACAATTCATTTTCCTTGTTTTTTATATCAAGTTCGGCTTGCTTCTTTTCTACTTGATAGTTGGATTGCAATGCTTGAATGCGACGGGCGTTTTCTTCGTTTAACAATTGCTGAGTAAGGGCACGGTATTGAGTCTGATATTGATAGGCCCTAGGATAATTTTGTAAGCCAGCAAAGGCCTCATTCAATACTTGATTGCTTTTTTGCATAATGGGCTTGGCATTGATAGGAGTTGCTCCTGCCAATCCTTTTTTTGCGTATTCTATTGCCTTTCTGTATTTTTTTTGGGTAAGATATACTTGGGCGATGTCATTTTGCATGCCACTGATAGCTCTTAAGTTGTTTTCTTGAATGTTGATCTCCAGTGCTTGATTCAAATAATCCAAAGCTTCTTTGTACTTGGCTTGTTGGCTATACACTACCCCAATCCGATTGAGTGGAACATCTATTGAAGGCTTGTTGGGCATAGATTCACGAATTTTTTTGGTAGTAAAGAATGCTTCTAAGGCTGCATTGTACTTTTTTTGGTCTTGAAGGGCTTCTCCTAGGCGTAAGTATCCATACGCTTCTCCTCGTTTATTATCAATTTTAACAAACATTTTAATCGCACTCTTCATGTGCTTTTCTGCTTCCGCGTATCGTTTCTGAAACTTGAATATTTCTCCAATGTTGTTATGAGCATATGCTTGTTGAATAATTTGCTTATTTTGCTCCGCTTTTTTCAGAGCACGATGGTAGTATTCAAAAGCACTCCCATAGTCGCCCATGTTACGATAGATGATGCCCAGAAAACTAAGAATTTCCGCATATTTTTTTTGGTATTGCAGTTTCTGGGTAAGCGCTAAACTTCTTTTACCGTATTTGAGTGCTTTGTTGAGGTTCAAATCGCGTAATTTCCAGGTGAGACGATTCAAAATCAGTATCGCACTGGTGTCGTCCTGTAAATTTAAAGCCATTCGCTCTAAACTGTCTATTTCTGGGGTTTGCGCTTGGGTAGGGGCTACGGTGCCAACCCATAATATCAAGGCGAGTACAACAATTTTTATATAATTTATCAACATCATCTTTGTCGTGAAAAATCAATTATGAGGAAAGTAAACCGTGATTGGTTTTATCAGCCAAAACTCATACCAATACGGCTTTCAAGTAGCAGGAATTGTGGAAACGGTGATGCAATCTTTGTTGAGATAGTCACAAAGCAATGGTAAAATATACAAAAAACTAAGAAGTTATGAAGGGCAGCAGTTCATATAAATATTCGGCAGGAATTTTTGCTAAAACAATTAGCAAGATTTTTGCTAAAATTTGATAATAATATTACTTTTGCTAATATAATTAACAATTAGTATCAATATTCTAACTATTAACATGATGAGCGAAATCAGAATTCCTTTACCCAATGGTACACAATTGATTTTTTTTCAAAGTGAACAAATGAAAACAAGAGGGAAACAATTTTTGATAGAAACCCAAGCCACCAATATAGATGCATTAGAAAAAGAAAACCTGAACAGTAAAGCAGTACTTGAGGATCAATTAAGCCCCCAGAAAATGGATTCAAAAGACGTAGACCAGCCACAAAATGTTCAAAACCAATCGGAGCCGGTAGAAGACCCCCTCACTGACAATACCAATTGGCCATTTATGATGGCATCTGTCAATGAATTACAGGAAATTTCACTGGCGCTCATTTATTACAAAACTTACCTACAGGGAAAAGGCCAAAAAGACAAGGCCGCTCAAATAGGTGAAATTGACCACAAGGTTTTTCAAACATTGCAACAGGCACGTCAACATTGATATGACCGTCTCCTCCCAAGATTTAATAATCAGTTATGCAATGATCCCAATCGTTTGCTATGACCTGTCTTATGATCACTGCTACTCAAACAGACAGGTATGCTCCATTTAGGAACATGTTCAAAATAAGTTTCCAGTTTTAGTAAAATTGCTCAAAGTTAGACC
>CALDJV010000842.1 GCA_937899305.1 uncultured Cytophagaceae bacterium | reverse complement strand
AGTACTGCCTGTTTTTGTTTTGTACCTTGCTTTTCGGATGGTTTCTGAATTACTTATAAAAAAGCGTCCCGCCAGGTAAAAAGCATAAGGCCCCTGGCCCCCTCCATTGGTTCTTACATCTATAACAATCCCTGTTTTGTCTTTCAACGCTAATAAGGCGGCATCTACCGCTTTTTTGAAATTATTAAATTCTTGTTCGTTCTCGCTTACAGGTTCAAATTGTTTAGACTTGATGTAGCCAATCGTAGCATCTGAAATAAGGGTGCCATAAGAAATGTAAGGGTTGTTTGTACTGCTTGCCACAAAATTGACCTGCTTATCGGTATTGTTTTGCAACATTTGTTGAATATTCACATTCTCCGTAGGCTGAAAGCCTGCTGACTGGCTGTTATAATCCAGATTACTGTGTCCATCTTTGATAATTGTAGACATGATCGTGTCAAAATAGCCAAACAACTCGGCATCGGTTGTGTTATTGGTAATTTGAGGGTGATAAGTATTGTATACGTCCTGCCAATTGATTCCCTTACGATGCATCAGTGGGTAATATCGGTCATAAATCTCCCAAAATTCTTGAAATACTTTTTGAGGTGCATTTGACGCGACAGGGGTAGGATTATTCTTTTTACTACAACCAATACCAAAAATCATTAGCAAACTATAAGCGATTGTTCTAGATAATGTATTCATAATCAGAAAATTAATATGGTCAAATTTATCTTTTATAGGTACCATCAGGGAGTTTAGTAGGAAAACGATACTGAGCATCTGTCAATAGTTGATAGCTTGCCATATCCTGAACTTGCATTTTTGCTTTGGTATTGAGTTTCCACTCTTGTTGTATCTCTGACAAACGATTGGCTTGCGCTCCTAAAATAGAAGTCAATGCCCAATAATGATATTCGGTCACCATACAGTTGTAGTTACAGGTAGCATCATCGTAGGTATACCAAGCTTCCGCAGGATAATTGGCAGGTATAGAAGTATACTGTCCACCTCGGGCTTTGTCCATGGCATTGGCCAGGCTACTCCCTATTTGTTCGCCAAAAACTTGGGGATAAGCTCTCGAGTAACCTGCATGGGTAATGATGTGTAACATTTCTTCTAAAGCGGCATCAAATCGTCCAGTGTGTCCATTGGTATGCCAATCAGGTATTGTTTCATCGTTACCCAAATCTTGCCCAGTGTAACCCGATGGTATTGACGAAGGTATATCAGCCTCAGTTTTCCACATCATCATAAAAGCTTTGTTGGCTTTCATAGCATCTACTATGGTGACATTGTCTACTTGTCCATCCTCGTTATTGTCTAAGTATTGGGCCATCACATTGGCTGCATGTAGCAACCTAGTGTCTTCTACCCCACTGGCTGCATAAATAGGGATGTCAAATACCACTACTTTTTTAGGCAGGTTATTCAATATCCCATCATTGTTGGCCACTATTTTGAAATTGGGATCATTGCCTGGGTTAATTGTTATAGATGTGGGGATAACTGTATTGTTTTTTTTCTTACAGCCAACACAACCCATCAATGATATCAAACTAAAAAGGTAAAACATTCTCATCGAATAACTCATTTTTTTTAAGTGAAAAATTTAATGATTGGGTAATTTTTGACCCAAAAATGATTTTATCCGAATTACGCTGTAATCATCAAAAAAGTGGCCCTGAAAACCTGTTTAGCAGTTTGTTTGCCGTCAGTCGAACTTTTTCTTACTGATTTTAAGCTAATAAGGCATCTACCTGACGCTCCCTTTCCTTAAGGGTTTCCAAAATTTCCTTTGTCATTTCCTTAAAATATCAAGCACAAATAGGCCATTCTATGACTTCATTTTCTAGTTCGATTGAGTTACTTTCTTCTTTCATGAGCTTTTTTCTCAGCATTCATTTTTTCACTTTCAAAAAGCAATTAAGTTTTTTTCTGTTAGGCACTTTTTTGTTCGTATTTTCCTATGAAATAGCCCTCGTCTTGCTCGAACCACACTATGTCTACAGCCCGTTTTTGGCTTTTGGCAATGCTTTGCTGTATATACCATTGTTATTTCTCTACATCTTATCTCTCAATACCTCTCCTTTCAAGCTTACTTTTGGCAGGGTCGCTTTATTCATTCCTTGGTTATTAGATAGTTTGTGTAAAGTTTATTGGTGGGTGCAACCATTTCTTTCTCAAGATCAACGACTAGAATTCCATTTTTTTCAATCATACCACTTTATTACCGAGGTTTTAGCTTATGGTTTTGCCATTCTTTTATTGATCGTCTCGATGAAGCATTTGCGTAAGTTGCCTGGTCGTTTTTCCAAAAAGGTAAAAGTATGGCTTATGCGATTGGTTACTATTCTTCTGGTATTCAATTGGGTATGGTTATTCGAGGATTTGGCTAACTTGTTTGCCCCAGGTAATTGGTTTTCATCAAGTATTCCTGGGTTGTCCTCATTCTTTACCTTGATTACCGTTTGCTGGATCGGATTGAATGCCTTAAGACCATCGTTTTTCTTGGAAAAAACAATGGAGAAAAAACAACCTATAGAAAACAAGATTAAACCTACTGGTTATCAAGAGCTTAATTCGCAACAACTTCTTATTTATGATCAACTTGAGAACTTATTAAAAACCAAGAAAATATACACCAGATTGGACTTAACATTAGGGACTTTGGCAGACGAATTGGGAGTGACAGACAAGTTTTTGTCTAAGGTAATTTACACAAAAACCGGGCTTCGTTATTATGATTTTATAAACCAATGGCGCATTGAAGCATTCAAGGTTTTGTTACAGTCAGAAATTGCTCAGCGGCTCAGCATCGAGGGCATTGCCAAGGAGGTAGGATTTAAATCTAAATCCACTTTTTACACCTACTTTAAGAAAATGGAACTCATTACTCCTAAACAGTACCAACAAAAATTCTTGAAAATATAAGCTACTTGATTGAAATACTGTTTTTCATTATTTGGCTTTCGGCTTAATTGCATCACAATGTAGAAAGGCTTTTTTGCTCAAAAATTGTTGGTAGTTATTTATGCATTTGTCGTCTTTCTACTCTCTTTCTCACCTGACCATATTGCTCCTCAAGATGCTCAGGCAAGCTTTTTTGTATACCTGTGTGATACTAAATAAAACCAATCAAACTGCTCTTTTTTAGGATAAAACCCACCTCAAATAAATATGCTCTCTAGCTACTTCGGCACCTTGCTTCCGCTCTCTCGCTCCCCTACCTTCAAATACCAATAAGCTACCGCCATTTCTTTATCCTGAAGAAACGGATTAAATCCATTACCAATTCCAGATTTATGTTATTTTTGCTCAATTTTTTACACCCCTCAAAAACAACAGGGTAATACAAGAACAATTGAAGTAGGGGAACAAACAAGAAATAGTATACGCATTCTTAGGTGAGTTTTTTAGCAGGTACTTTGTTATTTTTTTCAGCAATAGCTTTGGCTATTACCTCAAAAAATGCCTCATACCCACTCAAAATCTCTACCCAAACTTTGCGTACCTTATTTTCTGATTGCTCCCTAAAAACACAAACACACGATACAAATGAATAAAAGTACCCACTATATCTCAAGTGCGCAATTGACCCTGACTCAGGTGCAGGAGGCTTTGCAGCAAAAACTGGCACTTTCGGAAGACGCTCAACAACGAATTGTGCATTGCCGAACCTACCTTGATGAAAAACTCGCCCGCGAAGACACTCCTATTTATGGAATCAATACTGGATTTGGCTCTTTGTGTGACCAGGAAATTGACAAAAAAGATTTGGCCAAGTTGCAATCCAATTTGGTGCAGTCACACGCTTGCGGTATGGGCGACCAAGTTCCCCAAGAAGTGGTTCAACTGATGCTATTTCTCAAAATTCAGTCGCTGGCCTATGGACACTCTGGCGTAGCCTTGGCTACGGTACAGAGGTTAGTAGATTTCTACAATCAAGACATTTATCCCGTGGTTTATCAGTTGGGTTCACTGGGGGCTTCGGGCGATTTGGCTCCATTGGCGCATTTGGCTTTGCCCTTATTGGGTTTAGGAGAGGTGCGTTTTCAGGGTAAGGTACAACCTACCAGCGAAGTTTTGGCCCATTTTGGCTGGCAACCCATTGAGCTACAATCTAAAGAAGGATTGGCCCTCCTTAATGGAACCCAGTTTATGAGTGCCTATGGCATTGCTTGCTTGCTACGAATCGAGCAAATTCTGAAAACGTCGGAAGTGATTACTGCTCTTTCGTTTGATGCTTTTGATTGTTTGTTGGCTCCCTATGATCCCTTGATTCACCAGGCCCGCCCTCACCCCGGACAGATCCAGGTGGCCCAAAATATCCGAAAATTGTTGGAAGGCAGCGAAATCGCCCAGCAGTGGAAGCCTTACATCTTGAAAACTTGGTAAAAGTATTATTGATCTAATTTAACATGTTCGCCAAATACTGTGAATTATTATTGGTAAAAAAAAGGGGAT
>CALDJV010000841.1 GCA_937899305.1 uncultured Cytophagaceae bacterium | reverse complement strand
TTTTTGAGCTGGAGCAAAAAGTAGGGAGGAAGAACAATAAGTGGCTGATTATCAGCGTGAAATTATTATTCATTATATGGAAAATTGACTTATCTGATATACATATTTTCTTTGGGAAAATCGGAATAATTCCTTTAAATATATTCTTCTTAAGGAAACAGCATTGGACCGTCGACTGTGGACCATCGACTAAAAAAACTACCAACTCCTGACTACGAACTACCAACTAAAGAAACTAAATCTTTTGCAGTACTGAGGCTATTTTAGCTTTGGTGAGTGGCTTTACTAGAAAAGCGATCACATTTGTAAACTGCGTGGCTTGTTTTTTTTCGGTTTCCCGAGAAGAAGAAGTAAGCATGACAATTTTAGCCTGAGGACATAGCTGGGTTTCGTGCAGCTCAGTTAAAAACTCAAACCCATCCATGACAGGCATTTTTATATCTAAAAAAATAAGATCTGGGCATTGGTTTTGAACATATTTGAGGGCTTCTTGCCCATTTCTTACCGATGTTACTTCATCCCATCCAAGTTCTCCCAAGATCTGCTTGCTCATAAAATTGGTGATCTCATCATCATCTACTAATAAAACTAAGTGGTTACTCATGGCCTAGATAAATTTTGAATGTCGTTCCCTTATCAACTTCACTGATTACTTCCACCCGACCAGCGTGAGATTCAACAATGGATTTGATAATGTACAACCCCATTCCTTTACCTTCAACGTGTGTGTGTAAACGTTTGAAGAGACCAAAGGGTTTTTCTTTTGACTTACTAAGGTCCATCCCCAGGCCATTATCGGTAATGTGAAGGCAAGTCTGATTTTGTTCTTGAGTTGTATGGATGGTAATGTGAGGCTGGCGGTCAGGGTGACGATATTTGAGGGCATTGGTGAGGAGGTTTTGCATGACGCTTTTGAGTTGCAATAATGGATATGGAACCGTGGGTACTTGCGAAAAATCAGCTTCGACAGTGGCTTGAGCCCTAATGATTTGGATTTCCAGGCTTGATAGTATGTTATCAAATACTTGTTGAAAAACTAGAGACTCCTTTTTTTCCCCTAATGCTTGTTTCATATCAATGACTTCATTGAGGTTTTTGAGGGTATCTTGCATTTGTTCTACTGCCTGTTGCATCTTATCAAAATACTCTTTTCCTTGAGGGGTAATGGCCTCTACTGCACCCATAAGCATCATTAACCCTTGAAAATTAGCCACTGGTGCCTTCAAGTCATGAGAGGCCACATAAGCCAACTCTTCCAATTCTTTATTGGCTTTTTCCAATTGGTTTGTTTTCTTAAAGAGCTCCTTTTCTACTTCTTTGAGATGGGTAATATCAGCAAACACATTGCAAATGGCAGGTTGGCCATCTTGATCAATCGCAATACCACTGATGACAAACTCTTTGACATTGTTTTTAAGCGTAATGAATTTTTCTTCCATTGGACTTACAAACCCTCCCTTTTTTTCGTACAACATCTTAATACGTTGGGTAGTTACTTCTACAAAATCAGGGTGTATGATACGGCTTATATGAGATCCAACGAGTTGGTGGGCAGTAGCCTCAAGCAGATGTTGTCCAAATGGGTTGATGTATTTAATAATTCCTTTAGAGTGCAGTACAATGCCTACCGGGGCCGATTCGGTAAGGGAACGATACCTTTCTTCGCTTTCTCGCAGATCTTGTTCTTTAATTTTACGCTCTATCAGGTTACCAGTCCAGCGCGATAGTAAGTTAATAAATTCCGCATCTATTTCATTAAAAGACATGGTTTTTTGGGTATTGGTGATACACACTGTCCCGTATTTCTTACCAAATACATATACCACGGTACCCAAATAGGCTTTGTTTTTTAAACGACTGTGGGGAAGCTGTTTTTTCCATTCACTTTTATTTAAATCATTGATACTGACGACTTTTTCCTGCGAAAAGGTAAGTTGACAGATGGTTTCGTCAAGTGGTATTTGGGTACCTACCTTGAGCGTATTACTGGTACTGTGGCTATTGGTCACCAGAAAGTTGTAATCTTCTATGTGGCTTATAAAAGTGGTTTCAGCCTTGAAAAAATCATTGGTAAGCTTGAGCGCTTGCTGTAATTGTTCATCGATTTCTTGGGCTACATTACTCGTAATTTGATAAAGCAACTGCATCCGGGTTTGGCGAGCTTCCAGGGCCTGTTTGGCAAGCTGGGTTTCGGTTACATCTTTCATGATGGCCAGCACATGTGATGTTTGATCTTCACTATGAACCACTTTGGTGGATATCTCTAGTATTCGAAAAGAATCATTTTTGGGGATAATAGTCCAGGTTTCTCGATTTAAATCATTGCCCTGTCTCATTTGTTGCATACGCATTGCTGCTTGGTTACTGGTTTCCTCATCGGGGTACATGGTTTGGTACCAGCCCAATACATTGATTTCTTCCTTGGTATATCCGGTTATTTGTTCCATTTGGTGGTTCCAGACGGTAAACCGCACAAACGGAAACTGTTTGGTATCGTGGCATACACAAATCCCCTCGGTAGCATTTTGAATGATAGAATCTACAAATTGTTTTTCTTTGATGAGCGCCAATTTATTTTGAGTACTTTCGGTAATGTCATGAATGGTGGCCAATAGGTATTTTTTGTGATTGATTTCCAGAGGAGTAGAGTAAGTTTCAATGTGTTTGATTTCTCCATTTTTTACTCGATGCCGAAACTGAAAATAACTGGATTTTTGCTGAGTAGCATCTTTGAGTTTTTGAATGACAGTTTGTTCTTCTAATGTGTTGAGGTCGGCAATTTTCAGATTGGTAAGTTCAGTATAACTATAACCATAAAAAGCCTCAGCGGCCAGGTTGGCGTCTTCTATTTGTTGGTTTTCTGGATTAATCAACAGACGAATGGCTCCATCTGCTTTAAAATATTGTTTAAAGCGCCTCTCGCTTTCTTGCAATATCACGTGAGACTTTATTTTATTCATTTCGGCCCCAATGTGGTTTGCAAATAATTCAAACAATGTAGAGATTATGCTTGAGTCCTGGATAGCGTTTTTATACAAAGCCCAAATCAGGCCTAAACTTTCTCCTGTGTGGTCAAATATAGGGGTTCCCAAATAACCTTCAATCTGTAGATCAATCAACATCTGGTCCTGAGGGAATTTTTGGGTTACTTTATCCGGAAACAGACAGGTTTGTTTGCCCAGTACAAATTGACACGGAGTACCATCTAAATCATAAGAAAAGTTGGGGATCATTTTACCCTGGCCATAATATACAATGGTGGCTACTTTGTTTTGGTGAGGCACTTTTTTTCCAATGGCCAAATAATCAGCTCCTATGATTTGAGTCAGGCTCTTGGCCATTTGTTCAAAGTAATTTTGACCGCTTTTGTGGGCAGTTACCTGTACAATTTCTTTGATGACCTGTTCCTGGTTTTCTAACAATTCTTGTTTCAGTTTTTCTTTATCAATATTGGTGAGTACCCCTCTCAGCCTGAGTGTTTGATCAGTAGATGTATGAACTTCGAATTGGTCTTTTACCCAAATACAAGTATCAGCATTGGGGCAAATGCGGTATTGTATGGTATGTGGGGTTTGGCTAGAGAGCGTATTTTGATAACTTGTTTTTACAAAGCCCAAATCATCGGGATGAATGAGTTCCCAAAAATCGTGGTGATTTTGAGCGATACCTGGGATGGTTTGATAAAGTGTCGGGCTTACATAGGTAAGTTGAAGAGGAGAGGGGCGAGCTTCCCAAAATGCAGCAGGAATATTTTGAGAAGAATCTGTGACACTTGCGTTGATAGCATTTTGGTTCGAACCAGGTGATTTCATGGGTGAGTAATTGTTTGTTTTTTGAATAACAACTAATGCATCATTTTACAAAGAATTGGCTGGACTTGGAAAGGAAAAGCACTAGCCAAAATACTTTATTAGTGTAACGAATGAGACTAAAAAATGATTGGTTGAAATGAGGCATGAGAGCATATTGATTGACAAGGGTAGCATCTTACAATACAATCAATGCCTTTATAAAACATTTCTGTATAACGCAACTCTAGTTCAATTTGAATTCAGTTACTAAACAAATGCCTCGTCTTTTGGTTTGCAAATTGGCCAGGAATATTTCAATTACTCAAAATAAGGGAGGGTGCAAGAAAAATAACGAAATATATTCGTGAAAGAACGGCTACTAATTGGGTATGTTATTTTTTACATACTCCCTAAAACCTGTTGAGCTTGATCATGCGAAACTTACTTAACTTATTAAGTAACGTGTTCAAAATAAGTGTCCGGTTTTCGGAAAAAGTTTGTTTGCCAAGCGACTTTAAAAATCGGCTAATAGCATTGCTATTCGGCTATTTTTTAAGGAAGCATGGCGAGTAAAATTGAAGCGAAAACCGACAATTATTACGCAACTGTTACTAAGTAAAATTTTCCCTTATTCGTTATTCAGGATTTGCTTACCAACCATCGTAA
>CALDJV010000840.1 GCA_937899305.1 uncultured Cytophagaceae bacterium | reverse complement strand
TCTTCTTTGATTTGCACCTGGGCGGCAATTTGGCGACTTTGTTCCTGTTTTTTACGATCAATCTCCTTTTGAATCCCTTGTTTCAGTGCCTGATAGGTATTTTGAGTTTCACTCAATTCACTTTCAGTAGCTGTGATATTGTCTTCTATTTTGGTTAACTCATTTTTTTTCTCTCTAATAGCCTTTTCCTGTAATTCCGCAATCGTTATTTTGATTTCATCTAGTTTGAGTTGTAGTTGCTCTGTTTGGTATTCATTTTCTTTGATTTGGTTTTGAGCGTGATTGATTTCGATTTGATGCTTTTTCTTAAGGTTGGCTTGGTCTTTTTCCAGTTGGGTTTCAGCTTGGTGCAGTCTTCGGCGGAGCGATTTTATTTGGTCTTGTAATGTTTCTAATTCAGCCTGATAATCCTGTACTGTTTTTACATTTTTATCAATTTGACTCAGGTCTAGTGATATCCCATAGAAACTCAGTAGTGAAGTATCTTGGTGAAACTCAGGATGTAATTTTGGCTGTAGATTTCGGGCAAACAAGATACGTTCCTCATCAATTACTTTTCCGATATGGGTAGGCCAATCGGGTACATGTTCGCTCAACCAACCATACAACGAATCCTTGTTATCAGCAATTTTGGTCTCAATTTGCGTAACCTGAGCCTGAACCGAGGTCAATTCTTGCGTTATACGATCCCTTTTTATCTGGTATTTATGGGTCAGGGTATCTTTTTCCAAGGTCCATCTTTGTTGTACATGCTTGATGTTTTCTTCGGCATTTTTGATGACTTGGGTAGTGCTGGTTTTTTGCTGTTGCAGTTGTCGCTGTTGTTCGTTTAATTGATCAACTTCCTGTTCATAACCCCTTTGGTAAGTGACTACTGCTTTTTTACGCTGAAGCTCGGTGATTTTAGATTCAGTGATTTGAATGGTTTCTAAAGCTTGTTGAACAGCGGCTTCGTGGCGAACCCTGATGCTTTCTATAATTTCCTCAAAACGGCTTCGTAAATCTTCCTGCCATTGAAAGAAATCTTCATTTAAGCTGTTCTTTCGTTCATTTTGGTCGTTTTTAAATTTTGCGAGGGCATTGGTAGCTTGGTCGATCAAAGCTTGATACTTGTGAGCTATTTGGGTAAAACGAGCGGTAAGTAGTCGTTTTTCTTCGGTCAATACCTGTTGACGATCTTCTAGTGTCGTTTGTTTGTTTACGCGTTGAATGATCCCCTCAATGTCCTGTTTCTCATAAACTTGTTTTTTGTCTCGTGCCTTTTTTAGGTCATTGTCCAATACGTTGAGTTTACGCTGGATACGCTCTTTTTTTTCTTCAAAAGATTTTCGTTGGCGGGCTTGGCGGGCAAAAAGATTGTCTTGTTTTTCGGTATTTTTTTGAATTTCTTTGGCAAGCCGAGGGCCTTGTTGTTCCAGGTGTTGCATTACCCAGCCCAATTGTTTGCTTACCGTGGTTTTTTCGGCTTCCAGGGCTTTGTAGTGCAGTACCAGCTTTAGAATCGAGTCCGCTTGTTTTTTTACAATCAATTCTCCTTTGGCGTTGGTGCGTTGCCATACATTGACATCGTGTAGTTCGGTTTCAAAATCCCGTAAGTGACTGTGGGCATAAGTCTCGAGGTCAATTTTGATTTCGTCTTCATCCAAAGATTTAATGATGGTTTCCTTGATGAACTCAGCATCGAGTTTGGAATTCAAAAAAACATTTTGAATGGTACGAGGAATGCTGTGGTATTGTCTGCTTTCTAGAATGGAGTATTTTCGGAAGCTTTGATCCAACCCCCGGTTGTTGCCATAAATAATGTCTCGGTATTCCTGATAATTATTAACGATATTAGAGTAATTGACGCGCCGTCCCAGTTGGGTTCTTATTTGTCCTTGCTCGAGCACTGCCCCTTGTTCATCGATGAGCAAATTGCGGTCAAAAGCGGTATCGAAAAAGCGAAATGAAGCCCTCCCTTGATTGCGAAAAGCCAGGACAAAAAACTCAAAATCACCCTTTTTTACCTCATATACCATATAAGAATTGGCCTTGGGAAAGTAATAATCATCAAAGCTTTTTTTGCCTTGAGGAGTCGCTTTTGGAATCCCTAAATTGTTTTTATCAGCATTATAAAAAAACAAAATCGCCCGTAGCAAAGTACTCTTACCTACCCCTTGGGTACCAATAAAGTGTACATTTCCGTCTAGTTTTACCTCAGCATATTTAATAGAGGCACTATTGATAAATATAATTCTATTCAGGAATCTCATCTTCTATCTCTTCTGCAATATCAATTCTTAAAATCAATTCTTCGAGGTATCTAAACGATGTCAATACTTTGTAATTTTTCAATACCTCATCCTGGAGTTCTACAAAGTTTTGGCTACGTAACTGATCTACCAGGCGATGAATGACATCACTGTAGCTGGTTTTTTTGGTTTCACCAGCTTGGTTTTTGCGTCCAAAGGTTTTTTGTAGACCATCTAGTTTATTTTTTAGATCAGTATCGGTTTTGAGCTTCACATTGATATCGGCTGGGGTAAAGCGAAACCCTACCCCAAAGGCACTGTCAAAAGTTTTAAAAAAGTCTACAATATCAATCCACTTGTATGCTGCCTCTAGTTTTTTTTCAATTGTTGCCTTTGGTGCATCTCTACTGAAGTAGAAATAATCGTCTCCTCGTTCAAGCTGGAAGTTGATACCTCCAAAATAATCGTGTAATGCATCAAAGTTTTCTACTTCGTCTATAATGCCATATAATTTCTGAATCAAAGGATCAGAGCTATTGGCACTTATAAAGTTGCCTTTGCTTAAGATCTCAAAAATTTCAGCAGTATATTTTGTGATTTGTCGAATCATGTGGATCAGACTTAAAGTATGTTTAAAAAATTATTTTGGATACACCAGCGCATATTCTACCTGGTCTAAACTCGTACGGTATTCGTCGGTTACATTTAATTCTGGTTCATATTGTGATACAATTTGGCAATAGAGTGCCACCCGTTCATCAAAACTCACTTCTTGGATAAAGCCATAGTGTAGCACAAACGTAAATAAATCGTGGCTACCTGCTACAAAGTTGTTTTTGACTTCTTCCAGGTTGATAAAAGTATCTTCTTCTATTTGATCCTCGAGGTATTCCAATGAGATCTTATCCGCCAAACGATGACGAAATTTTCGTTCATTTTTGAGCTGTTGTGCAATTTTTTGAATGCTCTCGAAGGCTTCTTGACTACTTTGCAGTAAATCCAGTGAGAGTTTTAGTTGATAAGCTGGACGGTTTTCGAACATCACCGCATTTTCATTGACCAGTACTTTTTTGATATTTGTACTCGATTCAATGATAAATTGATCCTTGAGATATTTGATTTTTCTCAGTTTTTCTAAAAAACCACTTTGTTGTTTGATTTGATTCAGGTAGTCAATGATTTGTTTCTCAATCTCAATAAGGTTGTGAATACATTCGCGCAAAATAAGCTTCAATTGAGTGATAATTCGCATAAACTCCTCATCTAAATCAGATTTAAAGAAAGTAGGTTCTTCCTGCTCAATCAAGGCTTGGGTTTCTTGAATAAGTCGGGTAATGTCTACCCTTTTGCCGTCGAGATTTTCTAACTTGGTTTTTTTGTTGCGGTAGTTGGGTTCATTCTTAAATGTAGTATCAATATTACGGCGCAGGTCTACCACGTTTCTTACTGTGATAAGACCAATTTTTTTGAAGGTATTTTTGATTACCCTCAAGTAGCTATAAGCTCGGTTCGAGTTTTCCTCTTGTAAGTAGTATACAATGTTTTCCCGAATACTTTTGATATTTTCGTTGATATAAGAAATGTTGATTTCTTCATTGACTCCTAGGATTTGCTCAAAAAAGTCTAAAAACTGAGCGTCTATCTCCAGAAAACCATCATTTTGAGTAATGACAGCGTGGCTCAGTAAGTGTTGAAGACGTCCCTCATCGAATTTTACCAACGCCAATGCCATATCATACTTAAATGACAAAGCTTTTCTTTTGGTAAACATTTCAGTAAGTAATTCGCTTTCCCGATCTAGGGTACGCAATAATTCCTTAATGTTAGAAAAAGTATTCATAAGATACTACGAAGAAGAAGGTCCTGATAAATGTTATATTCAGTTGATGCAAAAATACGGGGTGAGTTTTGAATAAATGATGAACTTACCGCAATCAAAAAATTAGTAACCAGCAAAATAATGAAGATTTTAGGTATTTTACCAATAATGTAGGAGGGTTTTTAGGTAGAGATGTGATTGAAAAAGTAGAAGAGGATGAGAGGCATTGTGATCCTCCTTTTTGAAAACTAAAAATATAAGCTAAAAAGTAGCCATATTTTCCCCTGAATTACCGCAAAATAAAGTTTAAGGGATGCAATCATCATAATAATATGCACATGATTGAATCTTGTTTAGTTATGAAATAGTAGTATTCTAAAATAGAAAAATTCCTCAATATTTGTTAAG
>CALDJV010000839.1 GCA_937899305.1 uncultured Cytophagaceae bacterium | reverse complement strand
CTAAGTAGTTCTATTGTTCCGCCTTCGGCTGATTGTTGCATTGTTCTATTGTTAGTTCCTTCGGCTCCGCTCAGGACTAAAGGTTTTGCAAATATGACAATAGTTAAACCAAGCCTTGGCGAGCTCAGCGAAGCTAATTATATCGCATCGCGCTACTGTGGACTATGGACCGTCGACTGTGGACTAAAAAAACTACCAACTACTGACTCCGAACTCCCAACTAAACAAAACTACCAACTAAAAAAACTTAACACCTTGGACATTCTCATATTTGTAGGTTTAGGATTCATGGGGGCCGCAGCGGCATTGTTGTACTTGACAAAACGCATCAAAAAACGGTAAATCACCCAACTTTTTAGATGGTTTTTTCGTGAATATTGATAATATTTTTGATCAAACTAATTTGTAAAAACTGATGAAGAAAATTTGCCCATTTCCATTTTCTCCTCCTGATTGCTTTTCTCGACTTATTGTATTGTAGGCATTTTCACAAAACCACATAACCATCTGTAAGTAAGATACTTACTAACAATGTTTCCAATAACGGACCAAATATCTTCCTATTGCACTGTTTTTTAGAAATTTGACCGAAAATTGTATCTTTGGTCAGCGAGGAAAAATTCATATCTATGAGAATACAAAACCTAATTCGTTATTTTAGAGATTGCTATCAGGCTGACCAGCGAGAAGCTACTATCTGGAATATTTTTGATAAAAAGATCGAACACAAATATTTTACTGATAAGCAGGAAGAGTTGCTCACCCAACAATTGCCCCAAGAATACATTCCTACTGAAAATGCGCTATTGATAGAAAAAGAGTTGCAGTTGTTTCAACGAGAGAAATCGCTCTTTTACTTTTCATTTTTTGTTACAGGAGTCAACCCGAGTGAAAACATTGGTCCCAAAAAATTATGCGCGCCTTTGCTCTATTATCCAGCCGAAATAGTAAAGGAAAAAGAAGATTACTACATCAAAGTAGATTTTAGTAAACAGCAAGTCAATTACCCATTGCTCTAATTGCTCAACCTACAAGGCAATCATACTGAAAAACACTTTGTCGATATTCCTCAAAATGCCATTTCTTTTGCTGACGCCAAAGCCATGACCGATAAGTTCACTTCTCATTGGGATGGAGTAAATTTTGACGAAATGTATCGTTATCCAGAAGATTTGCTCGATGAAGAGGCTTTGAAAAAATTTGTTAAATCTAACGTATTGCGACTGTTACCTGCCAGTACGTTGGGTATTATGATGAGCTCGAATACTACCCGTGGAGTGATCAATGAACTGGGATTGATGGCTCAAAATGAACATTTTTCCTCTTCGCTCCAAGCGCTGTTTGGTGAAAACCCTCCCACAAGTGTACAACCTGAGCCCAATCCGCCCCGGGTACCAGCTATTCTAAGTCAGGCCCAGAAAAAAGTACTTGAAATGGCTCAATTCAATTCGCTTAGCATTGTGGTGGGGCCTCCTGGCACTGGAAAAACCTACACCATTGCTGCTTTGGCGGCCGACCATCTTACTCGAGGCGAATCGGTGTTGATTGCCTCACAAATGAATCATGCAGTAGACGTAGTAGGTGACAAAATAGAACAACAATTGGGTTTCAAAAGTGGGGTAATACGAGGAGGACGAAGCCAATATATGAAGGATTTGAAGCTCTACCTCAAGAATATTTTGAGTGGGATTGGTATTCCTGATCCAGGACAAATTCCCGAAGAAAAGAAAAAATTAAAGAGTCAAGAAAATCGTTTGGCCAAAATAGATCAAGAAATAGCGGCCCTGGAAGAACTGTTTGACCAACGGGTCGAGGAAGAAATTAAGTGGGGAAATTTTATTGCCTCTAATAGTGAAGCAAAAAACCTGGTAAAACGATGGATTGTCAATTATAAAACCAACCGCATTCGCAGCAAAAGGAGCGAACGTCCCATTCATTGGGACTTGGTGTCTAAGCTGGAAAAACTGCTCGCCCAGCGTACCAAGTTACTCAAAAAGTACATCCAATTAGGGTATCAGCTCAAGTTAGCTGATGTGATTCGTTTTCGCCGTAAGGACTTGAGCAATTTTCTGAAAGCAGTAAAAGCACGCAAAGGTCATACTCAGGAAGCGTTGTTTGATCGGGTCGATTTCGATACTATTTTAAGTACTTTTCCTATTTGGCTGGTCAACTTATCGAATATCAACAATATTTTACCGCTCAAACAAGACTTGTTTGATGTAGCCATTATAGATGAGGCTTCGCAATGCGATATTGCCAGTTGTTTGCCCATTTTACAACGCGCCAAGCGGGTGGTCATCGTGGGCGACCCTTCTCAATTGAGGCATGTGTCGTTTTTGTCAGAAGCTCGCCAAACCTTTTTACGCGACCAACACGAACTCAACAATGAAATCCAGTTTGACCTGGATTATCGCAATCAAAGCGTTTTAGATGCTGTCAATAACTCTATAGAAACTCAGGATGCGGTTACATTTTTGGACGAACACTACCGCAGTTTGCCCGAAATCATCAACTTTAGCAACCGTACTTTTTACCAAAACCGTTTGAACTTAATGACCCAAACCCCTCACAATGAGAAGGTAAAAAGCTTAGAGTTGCTTATCAATCCAGGAAAACGGCACTCTAAAGGCCATAATGAAGGAGAAGCTCAAGTTATTTTGGATAAGATTCAACAGACCATTCAAGACGAAAAAAGCCTCTCCAAGGACATCTGTCACAGCATTGGTATTTTATCTCCTTTTAGAAGTCAGGTAGATTACCTCTCTAAACGCATTACCGAAGAAATACCTTTGATTTCGCTCCGGAAGCATAACTTAATGATTGGTACTGCCCACTCGTTTCAGGGCGAAGAACGAGACATGATGTTTATTTCGTTTGTGGTAGACGAAAACTCCCCCAGTGGTTCATATGTACATTTGAACAAGCAAGACCTTTTCAATGTAGCCATTACCCGTGCTCGTGCCAAGCAGTTTGTAGTGACCTCGACCAATTTGAATGAGTTGAAAAACCAAACTTTGCTGAAACAATACCTAAGTTATGTGATAGATGAGGAAAAGAATTTTAACCGAAACTATGACCCCTCTGACGCCCACTGTGTGTTTGCCGATGAGGTAGAGGCCGAATTGAAATCATTGAATTACCATTGCTTTCGTTCCTATCCCATTGCAGGGATGGACATAGACATTGTGGTTCAGGAAAATCATAAAACGATGGGCATCAACTTGATTGGTTTTCCGGGTATTTATGAAAATGCTTTTACCCTCGAGCGTTATAAAATATTGAGCCGGGCAGGAGTACCCATTGTACCAATCCCTTATCTTACTTGGAAATACGATCGCTCCAAATGTATAGAAGTCATTCAAGGTACTTTTCAAAAAATTGGATCATAATTAATTGCTATGGTTAGATGGCTAAATTGTTATATGATTTTGTGTCAAACACCGCAACTATCTAACAATTTAGCCATAAAACACCCCTATTA
The DNA here is from genome assembly GCA_937899305.1 of uncultured Cytophagaceae bacterium. GTDB lineage: Bacteria > Bacteroidota > Bacteroidia > Cytophagales > Microscillaceae > Microscilla. The sequence goes on along the minus strand of CALDJV010000839.1, from coordinate 8,764 downwards.
ACCACAAGGATTATCAGGAACAGTCAGTGACCCTCCCGGCGCTTTAGAATACAAGTTGGTTCCATTTAGTTTGTATTGTTCCACCCAATTTTGCCCGTTGCCCACCAACCAGTCAACAAACTCTTTGGCTTCTTGTGGCACATCTCCACCCCGAGTCAATCCAAGGCAAGAATTCAATAAAATGTCGTTGGGATCAGCATTTCCTCCTTCGCAATAAATTTGCAAGTTTTCTTTGTAAGCCGCATTGGCCCAAGTCCAAATTCCCCGATCGGTAAGGGTATAGTATCCTTTTTCATTGGCTTCCTTCAGGGCCGCATCTGGATAATGGTCAGTTCCTCCTAGCTTGACGTACCAGGCATCGGTACCAGGGACTGGTTTCTTTCCAGTTGCTTGTTCAAACAAACATTTCTCTCTTTGATCGGTACCAGAGTCATCGTCTCGGGTAAGAAAATATGCCCCCTTCTGGCCCGAAGCCAACTGCTTGAACATATCCAATACTTCTTCGTTGCTTAAACCCGTGGGGTGAGGATTGTCGCCTGGATCGGGTAACCCGGCTGGGTTGGTATTTTTGGGCCCTACCAAGGCAAAATGATCCCGAAAAATATACTGTGGCGGCGTCCAATCCGGGTTTTGTTGGTAGGCATTCAATACCCGCTCAATGCCATAAGGCCAACCCACATCAATCTTTTTATCGGCCAGGTATTGTAGCGTTTCGGCAGTGTCGGAGGTCACCCATTCTACCGTATAATCAGCGTTGGTTTCATCCAGAAATTTTTGCACCATATACTGCACAAATTCAGTAATTCCAGCCCCCCCATTGCCAATTTTAAATCGTACATTTTTGGTACTGGCAATCTGAGGATAATACCCACTTGGGTCAAGGTTTTCGCTGTTGTAAGACATATTAAGTTAGATTGATAAATGCGCATTAAGATACACATTTACCGCTAATTATTGGGTTTTGTGGCCTTTATTATTGGTAATCAGGATTACGTACCACCCATAAATCAACGTGCTCTCCTCCCCTAATCATTCTTTTCTTTCCCTGTCCATTAACGAGTATTTTTGGATCTTGTCGTACCACCAAACCTGATTGTTTTTCAGGCTTGTAAACATACATAATATTGCCTGACCACAATCTCAATTCATCTAATCGCTTTTTTGCTTCCTCGAAGGTAAGTCCTACTAAATTGGGCATCTCAAATGCAACTTTCCCTAAGCCAGTACCTACCATCAAGTCTATTTTAGTTCCTTTGGGTACAAACGTGCCAGGCTTAAGGGTATCTCCCTCGTAGCTTTGGTGAATGACTACATTTTCGCCTAAATAAGGGTGGTAAGTGATTTTTCCGGTATCTAACCCCAAACTTTGAAGCTTTTCTACCATATCATCAAACCTTTGGTTAATCAATTTAGGTAACTTTACCCGATCAGTCCGCTTTTCGGATACAATGGTAATCAGTACTTCACGTCCTGCTTTCACCTCTTGGCCGCTCTTGGGGGTTTGGGTGAGAATGGTACCATGGGGCTTTTTGGACTTCCAGTTGTCTACTTCATAAGTAATCTTGTAGGTGAGGCCATACTTATCCAGAAACTCCCCGAGTGTGTCTGCCTGACTGCCCACTAAATCGGGCATTTTGATGGGTTGGCGTACCTTGGTGGGTGAAAAAACGTAGTTGAAGAAAACGAGCAAGATGGCCAAAAAACCCAGCGTGGCCAAGCTTACGTTCAACAACCCTATTCCTATTTTTTTCTTTTTTATTTTCATAATCAATGTATTTGTTTAATCACACTTGTAGCGTCTTTAAAAATACGGCACAAAGCTAAAAAATAAATTTCATCACTTTGATATATACACTTGGACCAATTCATATTGCGCTTTAGCATCTCCTGATTGCGCTCTTTTTGTTAACTTAGATGATTGGCCAAAAACCATCAAGTGAGTCAATAAAAAGGCAGTTTAATCAAATAGTTTTCTGTTAATCTCATCGTAACTAAAGGTTAAATCATACCTACTGAAAATCTTGTATCAGAGGTCATCATTATTTTTTAAAGTAATGAATCCATCATGTATTTTGATGCTTCAAATTTAGCGGGGATAACAGCAAAATGATGAGACAAATCGCTCAAACTATAGGACAAATAGTGAAAATTGAATCAATAACTATAGTCCATTGACTAATGTAATACCCTATAAAAGTGTTACCTTGAATGAATATCAGGTAAATAAAAAACCTCATCCCAATAATGGAATGAGGCTCTTCTTATCTAATTTTATTCTTTATCGAGTAGAATCTTTTTTAGTAGTGTTACTCGTATTTTTTGGCTTTCCTTTCAAAGGATCGTCTTTTTTGCCCTTATCACGTTTCCGCTGTTTGTAGTTCTTGATGTCATCATACTTGCGAATGTTGACCGTATCGAGGTATTTTAAGGGGTCTTTGTCATCGTCCTTGTCACCTTTTTTCTTGGCTTTAGGAGCAGGGTTGCCCACTACCCATAAATCTACCAATTCACCCGCTCGTACCATTGCTCGTTTCCTGGCATCCAAGGGGCTTCCTCTCTTTACTCCGTCTTTGAGTCTGCCAATGAAAACCGAGGGAGTTTGACGAATCACCGTACCCAAATCACGTTTACTGTTATACACATAGTTGATGTTTCCAATCAACAGTTCGTATCCTTTCAGCAGTTCTTCGGCTTCGTCGAGGGGCATCAATACCAAGTCAGGCATTCTAAACTCTTTTTCGCCTAAACCATCGCCTACTACCAAATCAATTTTGCTTCCTTTGGGTATATAGGTATTGGGCTGAATTTTTTTACCCTTGTAAAACTGTTCCATGATCACATTTTCACCCAAGAAAGGCTTGTAGGTAATTTTGCCCAAGTCTAAATCTGCATTCTTCAGGGTTCGTTCGGCCATGTCAAATGGTACATCTACCAATTTTGGCATTTTTACTCGTGGGGCATTTCTTGGAGTCACTGTGATGTAAATCTTGCGTGAACGCTTCACCTTGGCTCCTGGCTCGGGAGACTGCAACAACACCGTACCAGGGCGATCACGATGACGGCGAGAATAGGTGGAGTCTTTGACCTCGAACGTCAAATTACGAGATTCTAAAAATCTTTTAAGATCTTCTACTTTTCGGCCAGTCAAATCGGGTACAGTTACTGTTTCACCATGGTTGGTAGTAGAAGGCAAAATAGAGCTAAATAATACCATGACAATGAGGGTTGTCAAAGCGATTACAATGCCCAGATGTACGAGCACATCTAAAAACGAATTACTTTTAACAAATACAATTTTTCTTGAAGCCATAGGTTTTTGAATGTTTGGCGTGGGACTAATCGATCATATTTCGGTCCCAGATGTTTTTTTATAAGTGTTTCTTGGTTATTCTACGTTGTGCAAAGTTAATTAATTTGATCCAATCGTGTTGTCCTTTTGGTCTAAATTCCAATGGGCCTCCAGCATATTTTCACAAACTACGCACTCAAATACTTGATCTTTGATCAGGTTGATTTGCTGACAATGGTAACAAAACCTAAACTCATACGCGTTGGTAAAGCAGTGGGGCCCTTCCAAACCCGCTTTACTCATTGCCCGAGCCACGCTTGGCCAAGAACTGGGTTCAGGACAATAGCCTGTCGATTGATTGGTAACCGCAACTACTGATACGTGGGCCTTGTTTACTTCAAAAGTAATTTCCCCAGCCGATAACACGGGATGACCTCCAGCACACATGACGTGTTCTGAATGCCGATCATTGATTATGAGCTCTTCTTGTAGATTTACAACAAAGGTGGCCACTATTTGCTGATTAGTTTGTTTTTGTCTCGTGTTTTCTATCCATTGCAACACTTGTTGCGGCGATAAAATACGGGTACCCACTTGAGTCAAATCTAGCTGCTTGAGTAGTGATACCGGGCCTACATAAGCATAGGTTCGTTTCATTTTCTTTTCATACTTTAAAGTCGAGCATGTAACCCAAACAAAATTGTTTTTATCTACTTCACTGAAAAAAAGGGGGGATTTATTGCAATTGAAATTGGCTACAAACTAACTTTGAATGATTTTAATATTATGAATACGCCCAAATCCGTTTTTGGAAGTAATTTATGTACAATACCATTACGATTCAAGACATTCCGGTGCATTACAAAGTAACCGGGCAAGGTCCTCACCTTTTGCTTTTACACGGCTGGGGTTGTGACTTAGAGATATTTAAGCCCATTCAGGAGCATTTGTCCAAGCGATATACTACCTATAGTATTGACTTTCCTGGCTTTGGCAAAACTCCCGATCCGCCTCAACCTTGGAGTACCGAGGAATACGCAATGCTTACCGAAAAGTTTATTGAGCAACTCAACCTCAACAATCCCATCTTGTTAGGACACTCTTTTGGGGGGCGTATTTCTATTCGGCTTGCCGCTAAACACCCTATCTCGAAGGTGATTTTGACAGGAGGCGCAGGCCTCAAGCCCAAGCGAAAGCTGGATTATTACCTTAAGGTGTATTCTTATAAAACCATCAAAAACGTACTCAAGCTTCCGGGTTTGCGTCATTATTCTGAACAAATTTTAGAAAGGTATCGCAAAAAATCGGGTTCGAGTGACTACCAACAAGCTTCAGGAATTATGCGGCAAACGTTGGTCAAAGTAGTCAACGAAGATTTAAGGTATCTACTACCCAATATCAAAGCATCTACTTTGCTGGTTTGGGGCGAGCACGATACTGCAACTCCCCTGAGTGATGCCCACGTTATGGAAAAAGAAATTCCGGATGCTGGCTTGGCCGTTCTCAAAAATACTGGGCACTATGGCTTTTTAGAAAAGTCGGCAGAATTTCTAATCATTGTAGATCATTTTATTTAGCAATAGGCTCATACGCTGGTTATCAAACATTGGATTGATTATGGAAAAAATTTGGCAGGTATTGGTATTGATCTCTTTTATGGGGTATGGGTTTGCCCAGCTCAAAAAAGAATTGCACATGATGCAGCTCAATAGCTACCGTAATAGTCGTTATCGCCGCTGGACGCAAAAAAACTTGAATCAAAAATTCACCTTTAGTATTTTTCTCTTAGTAACCGGTGGTGGGTTGGTGCTTCTCCAAATAGCTTTGGTACCAGCTTACATCGGTTGGATTGGAGGTGCCAGCCTCGGGGCCTATCGCTTGCTCACCGAAAAGCACAAAAAGAAGTTGGTTTTTACTCGAAGATCAAAGACTTTGTTTTTTACCTCTATCGGGATATTTGTAGCCCTGGCAACTACTTTAGCATTGACTTTGCCTCTCAAATTTGTAATGCTTGGCTGGGCTTTGATGATTTTTATGACTTTTGTGTGGCTCATTGTGGCCAATTTTTTACTCATCCCCGTAGAGCGACGCATTGCCCAATGGTATAAAGACGATGCCAAGAAAATTTTAAAATCGATGCCTCACCTCAAGGTCATTGGCATTACGGGAAGCTATGGTAAAACCAGTGTCAAGCACTTTTTGACTCGCATTCTTTCTGAAAAATACAATGTAGTCATGACCCCCGGAAGCTACAATACACCCATGGGAGTCACCATTACGGTAAGAAATCATCTCAAACCCATCCACGAAGTATTTGTTTGTGAAATGGGCGCCAAACAAATTGGCGATATCAAAGAATTGTGTGATTTGGCCAACCCCGAAATAGGAATTCTCACTGCGGTGGCCGATCAACATTTAGATACTTTTGGATCGATAACCAATGTGCAAAAAGGGAAATTTGAGCTCATGGATGCCTTGCCTGCCCATGGGGTGGGTTACCTGAACTTTGACTATGAATACGTACGCAACCATGCTCCAATTGCTCATGTGGTCAATCAGGCTTACAGTTTAAACCAGGAAACCGATTATCAAGCTAAAGACATTGCATATACTGCCAAAGGAATGAAGTTTTCGGTGTATTACCAACAAGAAAAAGTGCTTGATTTGGAAACTAAATTGATGGGCGAAGCCAATATTTCTAATATTCTGGTTTGCTGTGCAGTGGCCCTTCAACTCGAGGTTCCTACCAAAAGCATTCAATTTGCGGTAAAAAACCTGCAACCTGTCAAGCACCGCATGGAACTTAAGCGTAATCCGGGGGGCATTACCATTTTAGATGATGCGTTTAATTCTAACCCTACTGGCGCTAAAATGGCCCTGGAAGTACTCAAAAAAATTGAGGGTGGTCAAAAAGTGATCATCACCCCAGGGATGATTGAATTAGCCGAAAAAGAGCATGAGTTGAATTGCATTTTAGGAGAACAAATCGCTGATCACGTAGATTATGCCATTTTGGTGGGACCAAAGCAGACATTGCCTATCCAAGAAGGACTCCGAAATAAGAATTATCCAGAAGATCGTTTATACATTGCCCAGAATCTCACCGATGCCAATCAACATTTGATGCAAATTGCCAAGGCGGGGGATGTGGTACTGTATGAAAACGATTTGCCAGATACGTTCAATGAATAACCATTCAAAGCAATTGATTATTTACGAGCATAGTCGTTTGTATGATTCACTTATTTTTTATTGGCTTGTTTTAGCTGAAGTATATTGCACTACTTGATTGTAAAAGGTATTTGGATCGTGTTTTTAAATAAGTTATGCACTCGCTTCTATCAGCCACATTTTGGCCGATACTGGCTCCATAAAACAGCTTATTTGTAAGGTTCCGTTGGGTAAATATTTTCTTAGAGCCTGTTTGAGCGAAAACTCTCCGTAGAGATTTTGAGGAATCACGATTGAGAGGGCAAAGCTTTTATCGAGCAGTGGCAAACTTCTAGGTACCCATTCTTTGAGTAACCATTCAAAATCTTTTGGATAAATGCTCATATTTTTCTCGTTTAAAAAGAGCTTCTTTATCCCCTGTTTGGCCATAATGCTCAGTACGTCTTGCCACGCAGCGCGATAAGAGGCACTACTGCAACTCTTCAAAAATTCTAAATTCAACACTTGATGATTTTCATCTAATGACAGTTCGATTTCTTGATTATAATCTTTGTGCATTTTTTACTTATGTTAGTATTTACAATATCAATTGCATATTGGTGTACCAAAAACATACCTCAAAACATAAAACGCTGACTATCAATATCTTACACATAAATACTACTGTGCCATTTTCTCAATTTTAGACAAAAAATTCTCATTTTAAGAATCAGGCCCTATACACTGCCCAACGGGTAAAATACTTTGGAAATAAACACAAAAAGTCTGTGGACAGGCTATCCACAGACTCCGGCATTATTCAAACCTCACAAACTCCCAAGTGAGTACTTTTAAAAAACGTTGAAACTTTCTTCGCGGGCGTAGGTAGACACCTCGTCCAGGCTAGAAGCCACATTCTCAATTTGAAAATATTGTTGAATCAATTTAATCTCTTGATTTTCATAATGGGGTACCAGTGTACCACGTACTTTCAAAAAATAACGATCTTTTGTAATCAACACCAATGGCAGACTGGTTTCTACTCGATGATTGGTCACTCTTTCTACCGCCATCCGGTAAGCCAATTTGGACACCGGGTGCAAGATGTCGTCCATTTTCAGGTTTTGCCCGTTGAAACGCCCCAAGGTAAAGTATTGTTTTGCCAGGGGATTCATAAACTTGATGCTCCCAGAAGGCAATACATACTGAATAATTTCTTCGGTATTTTTTTCATTCTCGCCCATCCAAGGTTGGTGTTCTTGGCCTAGTTCAATGAACTTGATGAGCACACTGATATCTTCTTCTATCTTGATGATTTGATGCGAAATCCATCGTCCCTTGCCAAAAGGAGAAGGAAACATTTCAATGAAGGGCTCGTCGGTGGCGTACACCCGTACATATTTCTGATAAAAAGGATGGTCTGCACTAATGTGTAACACTTCTCTTAGTCCTTTACCAATTAGGCGGATTGCGCTTTCACCCATCATGGCACAAAATGCCCGGTTAACTTGGGTAAAAATAAAGTCTCTCGACCCAAATGCATCGACTCGGCTCTCGACACTAAAACGTACCTCGTCAGGATGTTGATTGAACCAATGAGTCAACGCTCGGAGCATTTTTTCTTTTTTAGATTCGTTTTCTGGACGAGTTTGATTTGTTTTTAAGTTATGTAGTGTTGTCATTTTTGTATTGATTTAAAGGTTTTATAAGTTTTACCGGACATCACTGTACCGGCCCTGATTGGTATTGAATCTATAACTCACCGTAAACTGAATATTTTTCACAGTATCGTCAAGGGTATGGCCATTGGGTAATATTTCGCCTACGCTGCTAAAATTTCTTTCATATCGTAGATCAAACCCAAAACGATCCAAATTCACTCCTACTCCTACATAATAATTAATCACTACTGCGGCCAAGGCCTGATCAAACCAAGGATCTGCCAACCCTTCACCCCTTTGGGTAGCCTTTAGTTTATAGCTTAGCATAGGGGCTGCATATAGCCTCACCTTTGTGTTATTTAAATAATAGCCTATAGTCAAGGCTACATCTGCGTAATAAGCATTGCGTTGGGTAACGTTGCCCGAAACAAGTTGATAACGACCTTGCTCCATTTTGGTTTCTCCTGTATAACGAATGCTCCCTCCTCGCTTCGAAATCATCACTTCTGGTTGTATAAAATGGTTACTCTGAGCACGCTTGCTCTGGAAATAAAACCCAAAAGTATAGTTTAGTTGATGGCCTTCACTTTGCCAATCGTTTTGTTTTGGAATCAACTTAGGGATAAGAAAATAATTACTTTCCCATTTCAGAACTTTGGCACAG
>CALDJV010000838.1 GCA_937899305.1 uncultured Cytophagaceae bacterium | reverse complement strand
CTCGAGATGAGGGGGTAAAATGGGCTATCTGTAATTCATTATTAAAAGTTAAGACGACTTCAAAACCTTATTTATGAAAAAAAATATCAAACACTCAAAAATACCACGCTTGATACAAAGTGGGCTATGGCTGATTTTATGCTTTTTCTCTACAATCGTTATAGCTCAGGATAAGAAACTTTCGTTTGGTGGCAAAGCAGGGTTGGCTGTGGGGCATTTTACCAACGAACAACCCCATACAGGTAGCCGAATTGGTTATCAGTTAGGTGGTTTTGTAAGATACAAGGTGTTGCCAATGTTAGACGTAGAGTTGGACCTGTTGTACCAACAACAAGGGGGAACCAAGTTGAGCGTGGAGTATATGCCTCCAGGGTTGAACACGTTGGTTTCCCGACGTACTACGACGCATAACTATGCCTTACATTACCTGGATATTCCAGTGTTGGCCCGGCTAGATGTGTCAGAGTTGCTGGGTTGGGAACTGGATTTCAAACCAAAAATCATCGCGGGGCCAGCGTTGGGGATTTTGTTGCGAGGTTATGATCGTTACGATCGTACTATGGAGCTTTCTTCGGCAAGTTTTCCTACCATCAATGACCCTGTACTTGGCAATATTCCTTTACGGGTAACCAGTACCGATCAAGAAGGAGTTACAGACAACTTTGAACGACTTAACTTTGGTTTTTACTTTGGCGTTGGAGGAGAGGTAGCCATTGGCAATAAAATGTTGATCTTGGATTTGACTTATCGTATGGGAATTAACCCAGTAGATACAAATGATGCCAATCGTTTCAACATCATATCATCTGCCGATGACATCCGCACCAATGTGATTTCATTCACCATTGGGGTTGGGTTTTAATACCGCTTTTTAAAGTATGTTTATATATCACGAGGCTCTTTCCAATCTTGGAGAGGGCTTTTTGATTGGTTTGGGATCTACCGTTTTTTGAGACTTCACTGACTTTTTCTTTTCCTTCTTATTGGCCTTATTGGGCTTGTTGGTCTTAGTGCTCTTCTTTTTTCTTTTGCCAAACTGAATCAAATCACTCAAACTGGAAAAACTCTTGGTGTACAACAAGCTAAAACCAGCCGTAGTAGTGGTGGCATTGGTCAGGCTGAGGTTACCCAAAACTCCCTGATTGTTTTTATTGTACATTTTGGCCCGAAAACGCCCATCTGGACTAAGCATGTATTCAAGGGTCCATTCTCCTACCACACTGGCCACATCGGTCTGGTTTTGGGTATTGGTAAACCCGCCTTCCCGGCTAATGCGCAAACGCCCATCAAACAAACTATAGGACACATTCAATTGGGCGGCATCCAGTGCGCTGGGGTCCAAATCCAAGGTAAGCTCTAGGTTTTTATCTACCTGAGACACCCAATTACTCAACTGATTGGAGAGTAGTTCCGATAAACTGCTTCCGGTAGCAGCTCCCAATCCCCCAAAAGAATTACGAGGTGAAAACCTTTGTAAAACCAACACACTAAAAACTTGACGATTGCGTTCCTGTTCATCGGTTTGAATGGTGGCTGCCACACTGCGAAAGGCATTACTCAGAATGGGGTTTGGAATGCGATTGGCATCTCCCAAATCCAGGTCAAGCTTGATTTCCGGATTCAGGAGTTTGCCTTGCAGATTGAGCAGTACATTTACGGGATATCTTCGTCGGTATTCTGGATTTTGCGGATTTTCGAGCTGGTCCAGGTTGAGCAAAGGCAACAAAGAAACTTGGCGCAAGTATTTTGCTCGAATGTTGATATCACTGTCGTATACATCGCCAATAAAACTCACCTTGCTGCCCGCATCAATGTCAAAGCCCTTGTTGATTAAATTGAGCAAGGTAAAATTATAGGTTCCTTTAGAGATCACATAATCGCCAAAAATACTAAAGTCGCCCTCTTCATCCATTTCAAGGTTTATTTTGCCATTTCCCGTACCTCTGATCAGGTCACCAGCTTGTTTGTCAAATATAATTTCAAACTGGGCATTCTCGTTCAAATCGAGATTAAAATCCATTTTGAGACCATTCAGGCTTACTTTTTTCACTACATCAGTTTGTTTTTTGAGGCTATCCCTCAGATTGACAAACTCGATGTAGCTTTTTTGTGATACATCAGTGTAGCCGTCCAATGGCATATACAATCTCGTCCCTTTTTCACTACTGGCATTCACCTTAAACTCTACCAGGTTGTCTATGTAACCTGTTACTTTTAAATTTCCTGAGGCATAGGCCTTTCCGTAGAAACTCTCATTGGGCATCGGAATCTTATCGATGACCTGTAAATTGCGGAAGTTACCCTCCAATGCCATCAAAAAATTACTGAAATAGTCGTGATAAATCCCTCCTTTTACCCTCAAAAAACTAGTTTTAGATTCTTCCTGATAGTGATTCCAGTTATCATATAGACGAAGGTTGTTCACCGCAATTTCATTCTTTCTAAACAATATTTCGTCCGCAAAGTAAAACTTAGAACCCAGGTAATTAATTTTAAAAGTGCCATTTACCACATTTACATTGCCGGCCAATACTGGTTTTTTAACCGAGCCCAACAAGCGCAAACGACCGTTGGCGGAGCCGTTCAATTGGCTCAGATAAGGCCTGAAAAAAGGTTCCAGAATCAACATCTTCATCCCTTGGAGTTTGGCTGATATATCAAAACGATCGTTGGTTTTGGCAAAGGGGCTGTAGGTGCCATATAGGCCCAGCATGGGATGCATACTACGACGGTATAAATCTAAATCGATGGCGGCTTGTTGGGTAGAATCTTCCCAGGCGAGCTTATTCGCCATAATATCTCCAATCAACACACTATCAATCATCAGGTTATATACATACGCTTCTCCGTCTACCTGAAGGTTGGTATAGCCTTGGTGTATTTTAAAGGAACTCCGAAGCAAGCCACTGGCATTCATTCCCGCCAATTTGGCAAAAGGAGTAATTCTGATGTTATTTAAACTCAATTGCAGTGTATCATGAGGATCATAGCTTACCCTGCCAGCCAATCCGATGTAGGCGGCCCCTTTGCGACGACGGGTTCTTCTGATAAAGATGTCTTTGACGGTAATAGAGGAGTCTTGCCAAGTAATGAGATTGTCTTCTTCAATACGCCAGGTTTTATTCAAAATATTGAAGTAAGAATCTTGAAAAGTAAAAGCAATCTCATGAGGGGCAATTTTGGCCCCGCCCGCTAGTTTGATCTTGTTGTGGATTTGCTCGCCTTGAATGGTCTGGGGAACCTGGGCCAAGTTCAGAGAAAAGTCGATGCTATCGCGTTGCCAGCGGGTCGTAATCAATAGACTATCTCCGGCTATTCCGGCAAAGTTTTGTTTGTTAGAACTGACATAAAACTCTACATATACATTGGAACTATCAATTTGTCCCTGGGACAATAAATCCACCCGAGTATCAAAAAACTGATAGTCTTGGTAACTAATCTGAGGAATATTATCGGTAGTATGCAGAGACGCAATCATAAGCGAATCGTCTTGTACCAAGTATCCCTCAAAATTTACATTAGACGAGATAGAGGCATCAATGTCCAGCAAATTCAATACTGGGTTGAGATTGCCCAAAGTAAACTCATAATTGAGACTGTATGCATGTTTGACCTTGTTTTTCTTGGCATCATAGTAGGCTTTTATTTTTACCGAATCATTCAAAAAGCTCAGTTTATATTCTTGACGGATGGCTGGTAAATCCTGAATGAGTTGAGAAAACCTAAAGTCGCCTACCAGTTTGGCTTGCAGGTAATCCGAATCTATTTTGACACTTCGTTGAACCTGGCCCTTGGGAGTCACCTTTTCGCTCGATTGAAAAGAAATGGCTTTTTCAGGGGCTATATTCCGGTTGTTATACATCAGTTCCAACCGATCCATTGTCACATTACCCACCAAACTATCCAAGTCTAAACCCTTGACATTCATCACGAGGTCTCCTTGCAGGCTGGCTGGTTTTTGAGACAAACCAATGGCCCGAAAATCAATGTGTCGGATATTAGAGATCAAATTGAATTTTCCTTGAGACAACCTCTGATTGGTAGAATCACGGTAAGCAAAATCTACTACTCCCTTTAGATTGAGGTTGAGATGAGGGTCGCGCGAGTCGAGCTGACCATTGAAGCGGTTTTGACCTAGTTCGCCATCTATGCGGATGTTTTGATAATTGTACCCCAGCACCCCGATCTGGTCAATGTTGGCTTTCAGGTCAAAACGCGCGTTTTGGGTAGAGAAGCCCTGACCTTTGATGGTGCCTTTTAGATCAATGTATTGCAACCATTCTGGACGATCGATGAGTTTGCCCAAGTGCAATTGTTGGGTTTCTACTTTGCCCTGGTAAGTAGAGCGGGCCTCGTTTTCATGAAGTTGAAATTGGGCATCAGTGATGATGGTTCCCAAATCGGTCTTGACCTTACCTCTAGCCTGAAAGTCGCTGATGGAGCCTTCAAAAGCCCCCCGATACTTGATGTTACCAAACTTTTGTAAAATAGAATCAGTGGAAGGACTTTGAGCGTAAGGACTGAGGTCACTGGCGAGCAGGTTGGAATCCTCAAAATACAGGTTCATTTGAGTAGAGTCTACCTCAGGCAAGCCGTCAAACAAAAAATCGCCCTTGATAAAACTCTTTTGACCAAAACTCACCTTCATGTCAGTTGCTTTGAATCGAACCACCCGCCCAACTACTTTGCCCGATGCCGTGATTTTGTCTTGCATGTCCTTAAAATAGTAATCGAAGCGGGCCAGGTCTTCACTATGCACTACCGACTGATCGAGATGGGCTACAATGCCTACCCGTTCGTTGAAACTGCTCAACAAACCCATGCGAAAATACTTGAAAATTACCTCGTCTCTAAGGACCGATTTACCCACTTGGCAATTCAATTTCCAAAATTGCATCTCCTTGTTAAACACCCTAAAAAAAGTGCTGACATGATGCACAGGCCAATTACTCCCCAATTCGTGGGCATTGAGGGCATCTATTTGTACTTGAGTGGTATCTGAGGCTTGCATAAAATGAGAAGCCTTGAGATTGATACGGTCTAAACCAAAGTGGTTGTAGTCAAATAATCTATGATCAATGAAGGGTTCGACACGGTTGTCTTCATAACCAAAATAATTGTCTTTGAGTACTATTTTTTTGATAATAAATTTGGGCGAGGCACCCCCGCTCGAGGAAGACGACGCAGGTAATAAAGTAGATAAGACATGAGCCAGGGTATCCGAAAACTGAACAATATTGAGCTGGCGGGTTTGCCCATCTATGATAAGATTGATATTGGCACGATCGACTACTGCTTTCTCGAGGGTAATGTTGCCATTTTGAAAGATATTACGATAGTTGAAATCTATCTTTATCTTTTGGGCAAAAATCATTTGTTTTTTGTGGACATCACGAATGCTGGGTTCTATCAAAGTGGCCGTGGCATTGAACCAATCAATGTCTAGTGAAGTGATTTCCATTTCAAACCCGCTTTTTTGGGTTACATATTTGAATATCTGTTGGGTAAGAATGGTTTGGGTAAAAGAAAAGTACAAGGCGAAAATAGCAAGCACAGCAAACCCGATGACACTTATCAAAAAAAACTTTACTGTTCTGATAGTAATTTTTTTAATAACTTGCCAGACGTTTTTGACTACGTTGCGTTTTTTGGATGGTGTTTCTTTTGCAACACTATTTTCTGCCAAAGTTTTTTGCATCTAAACTTTTTAATCCCCCTTTAAAAATAGGATGGAACCTGATATTTTAAAATCAAATATTGAGCCTAGTATTCTACTTGCCATTGAATCTTCTTGTGATGAAACATCTGCGGCCATCATCAAAAATGGCCAAGTATTGTCAAATGTCATTGCCAATCAGAAAGTACACGAATCGTATGGTGGTGTAGTTCCCGAACTGGCCTCTCGTGAACATCAAAAAAACATTGTGCCGGTCATTTCAGAAGCACTCAATTTGGCAAAAGTAACCAAAAATGATTTAAATGCGGTAGCTTTTACCCGAGGCCCTGGATTACTGGGTGCGCTTTTGGTAGGTACTTCCTTTGCCAAGTCCTTGGCGTTGGGGTTAAACATACCACTTATTGAAGTTAACCATATGCAAGCGCATGTGTTGGCTCACTTTATAGATACGCCAAAACCCAAATTTCCGTTTCTATGTTTGACTGTTAGTGGAGGGCATACCCAAATTGTTTTGGTCAAAGATTACCTCACGATGGAAGTGATTGGAGAAACCATTGACGACGCGGTAGGCGAAGCCTTTGACAAGACGGCCAAATTGTTGGGGTTACCCTATCCGGGAGGGCCTTTGATTGATCAATATGCTCAAGAGGGCAACCCGCACGCTTTTCCTTTTCCCGAAGTGACCATGGAGAAACTAAACTATTCTTTTAGCGGAATTAAAACCAATATATTGTATTTTCTGAGGGATAAAGTAAAAGAAAACCCAAAATTTATTGAGGAAAATATGGCCGATATTTGTGCCAGTGTTCAGTATACACTCGTGCGTATACTCTTAAATAAACTCAAAAAAGCCACCAAAGAGACAGGTATTCGCCAAGTAGCCATTGCGGGAGGGGTATCGGCCAATTCGGGTTTACGCAACACCCTCAAAGAAATGGCCCAAAAGCATCGTTGGCAGGTTTTTATTCCCAAGTTTGAGTACTGTACCGACAATGCGGCTATGATTGCCATCGCTGGATACTACAAGTACCAGGCAAACGCATTTACTGACCAAAGTGTGAGTGCTTTGCCTCGGATGAAGTTTTGATTGAAACACGCCCAAAACAGCGAAAAATACCCTCCACAGTGTTCATAAATATGACAAGTACGCTACAAACCTAGAGGGCTTTTGCCCCTGTCGAAGTGGGTTTTAGACCAACTTGTATGCAACCGTTTAGAAAATGATTTTTTTTAACCCATTACTTACATATTAGAGTGAGGGATACCTACCTGGTAATAGAAAAATGATTTGTTTGAAATACATCAAGTACTTTTCGTCTGGCCGAAGGTGTACATTATTTTTACTTGATTGGTGATAATAGTAATGGTTTGATTATGAGATGTTTATAAAGATGATTTATAAAAAATAGCATTGGAGGGCCAAGCAACTATTTAGATAAATGCCTGAGAAAGAGTAAAATATTCGTTTTAGGTATAAATGTTACGTATGAGGTTTTTTGAGTCAAATAGCACCGTTCTAATACTGTAATTAACCTATTTATTTTAGGATATTATTTGTAAAGGTATAAAATTTGTCTCCAAATAAACATGTACTCAATTAGTGGTATACCAAATTCTAACCTACAGGCTCTCTTGATATTAAATGATTGTTAAAGTATGGCTCAGTATATAGCATTTTCTCCCAAAGTCGAAGTTTCTTCCAGTCTCATCTCTTCTATGTTAAGTGCGATCCCTCAACAAGAACAAAAAATACGTAGTATTTGTGCTCGCAATGGCATTCAAAATATTCAAACCAGTGATTGGTGTCAGCAGCAAAAGTTTTTGAATGTATACAAAGACGTGGCACAAACACTAGGACCTCACATGTTATTCATTATGGGCAAATCTTTATTTGATTCGCTGAGTTTTTCCGACGAAGTTAAAACCCTAGACGCAGCCTTGAGAAACTTGGATGCAGTGATGCAGCAAGGGCATCGGGAAGATCAGGAAGGATACTACAGTTTGTTGAGTTTTGATGCTCGGAAAAAAGAAGCCCGGATAAAGTGCAAGAACCCTTACCCTTGTTATTTGGATCGCGGTATCTTGACTGGCCTTAGTCGCAAGTTTAAGCCAACCGATGCTTCACTGATTAATGTACAATTAGATACCAACTTGCCTCATCGTTTGATTGGCGCCGAATCGAGCACCTATTCTGTGCTGTGGATTTAAAAAACAGAAATAAGATATTATAAAAAATGCCTGGTTTTCTAATGAAGACCAGGCATTTTTTATGAAGCAGGGTGGAATTACTATTTGTTGTCAGAAGAGAACGTGGTCTCACTATTCACCTTTACCGGGGTGGGATATACGTTGTTTTTCAGATCAACATCGGCCATGATACCACTGGGGTCAATCTGAATTTTTTTGATATCTCCCATTTTGCGATTAACTACCAGCTTGTAAGTAGGATAAGTCCAGGGCCAGTCTGGTTTCAAGATACGCTTCATGTTGGTATCTTCTTTTGGTTTTTCGCCTCGCATCATGCGTAAAGGCATGTAATACATTTCCTGGCTGCCATCGTTGTAAGTTACTACTACCTCTATGGGCATAGGCATTTTACCAATCCGTTCTAGCGTAATCTCGGTATTGTTGCCTTCGGCTTGTACATTTTTAATGGCGTAATCAATGGTATGGGTGGTAAATACCCAGTACTCGCGGTACCAATCCAACTCAATACCTGAGACCTTTTCCATTACGCGTACAAAATCCAGGTCGGTGGGGTGTTTAAACTTCCAGGTGTTGAAATACTCAAGCATTCCCTTGGCAGTATTTTTTTGCCCAATAATGTAGTTCAACTGATTTACAAATAAGTTTCCTTTGGTATATGAAGCAATAGAGTAGGCTTGGTTGGTATTGAAATGATCAGCGTGGGTAGAGAGCGGTTCCTCTTTTTTGGCATTTACAATGTACATATAGCCCCCATAACCGTTGCGTCCTATTTTGGCCGAGCCTCTAAACAAGTACTGCATGGTAAGGCCAGTAGCATACGTATTGAAACCTTCATCCATCCAGGCATACAAACTTTCGTTGGTTCCCAATACCATTTGATACCAACTATGCATCATTTCGTGGATGGTTACTCCAATGAGGCTGTTGATACTTCGTTGTCCAGTGATCAAAGTAGCCATCGCATACTCCATACCACCGTCTCCTCCTTGAATTACCGAATATTGTTTGTATGGATACTGGCCAAAATTTTTACTGATGTAGGCCATTGCCTTGGAGGTAAACTCGGGCAACCTTTCCCAGTTTTTGATATATTTATCACTCAGGTTTTTCTTGTAAAAAAAGTGCAATTTGATTCCATTGGGCCCATCAGTTATTTTGTGAAGATAGTCTTTGTCAGCTCCCCAGGCAAAATCGTGTACATTGGGAGCCACAAAATGCCAAGTAAGTTTAGAACCATTGGGTCTTTTTACCTTTTTACCCTTGGTGTCATAACCATGTCCAATCTTTTCAGGGTTTTGGAGGTAACCCGAAGCACCTATAACGTAAGACGAATCCATCGTGATTTTTACATCAAAATCTCCCCATACACCGTGAAACTCGCGACCAATGTAAGGATGTGCATGCCAACCTTGGTGATCGTATTCGGCTAATTTGGGGTACCACTGGGTCATTGAATAGGCCACTCCTTCTTTGTTGTCTCTTCCCGAACGACGAATTTGTTTGGGTACCTGACCTTCAAATTCCATTTCAAAAGTAGTTTTCTTTCCAGGTTGGATGGGCTTGTTTAGTTTTACTTCTAGTACCGTACCTTCTACTTGGTAAGCTACTTTTTTACCGTCTTGGGTGAGCGATTTAATTTTTTGGTAGCCAATTTGGTCAGGAGTAAGCTTGAAAATGCGGCTACCCACTCTTGGGTCGGGATCATCGATGGTACGAGAGCGAACGTCCATCATACTACCTGGCTGAAACGCATTGAAGTATAAATGATAAAAAACTTTATTGAGTACATCAGGAGAATTATTGGTGTACACTAATTTTTGTTTGCCATTGAAGCGGTGAGTCGTTGCATCAAAGTCTATATCCATCTTGTAGTCTACTCGCTGTTGCCAATAGCCTCCGGTGCGTTGAGCAAAAGCCTGAACAGTACCTAGCAGAAGCAAAAGCCCCGCGCATACCAAATGTTTATTCATTCTGCAAAATTTTTAATGTTGATAAAAGCTTCTGTTACAAGAAATGGTGTAAAAACAAGTACGCATTTTACCGCATGCTCCTTTTCCAAATTGAACAATTCACAAATAAGTGAATTTTACGCTTACCCCATTTCTAAGAAGTATTGTCTGGATTTTCTTGGTTTATCTTGTTGGTTGAATTTTGGACACGTCAAGTTTTAGGGGATACTCCTTTATTGTAAAGCTATAGCACCTGTCTACTCAATTATTAGGCGAGTTGGACTATTTTTGCCAATAGGTGATGTACAAAACCAAAAGCTGAGGAGTATTTGTAAAGCACACCCTAAAAGTAACGTTTCACTGCATTCAATCAACTTTTTAACTCTCAAGTTTATTGAATTTTATTCTGAAAACCGAAAAATACCCTCACTATCCGGTAAAGAAAGCAGGTTTTTACCATCGGTTCAGTTCAAAAAATCAAGCATAGATTTGTTTTGAGTAGAGGGTAAGTAAAACGGAAAAAATAAAGCAATCCAAATTTGGTGTAATATCTAGTTGCTAGACGATGAAAAAAATCTTTGCGTAGCCAAAGCTCCTGAAGTTCCTTACAGGACAAGTTTTTGAAGAAGTATAGCAGTGAGAGGTAAACCAAATGGATTAGGTTATTTATATAGTTTTACTGAATGAAGCACATTGTAATTGGAACACTGATTCAACGGATGATACAGATATGCCCTGATTGCCTTCTATTGATACTGGTTTTCGCCAATCATGAACGAACATCCGTCTGATGACTACGATCCGTGTTTCAAAAACGAAAGTGAAAATCATAAAACATTGCTTATGGAAACAGCGTTGGGCTATGGACTGCCTGCAGTGGACTATTGCTCAAATAAATCAACAAATTACACTTCTTAGAGATTAATTTTTTATTTTGAAGCATCATACACTTACAGGTTGAATAATGCCAGTCAATTATCAATTAAATACCGACAGTATTTTAAACGCCATTACTACTACTCCTATTATAGTAAGCAATGACAAAGGAGAGGTGGTGTTTTTCAATAAAGGAGCCGAAATTCAGCTAGGGTATAAAGCAGAGGAGGTTGTAGGCCAATACAATATGACCGATTTTTTGTTGGAAATTGATTTACAAACCTTGGCTTTAGACTATGCGATCAAGGATGCTCCCCCTTTCGAAATATTGACCTACTTGGTACAACCTCAAAAACCATTGGTCCAACAAATCACCTTCATTGCAAAAAACGAGGATTTATGGAACTGTGACCTAAGCCTTAGCCGTGATGAAACCGGGCATTATGTAGCATTGTTGCAGGACCTGAAAAGGGTCGCCATTCAAAAAAATGCCTTTGCCGCCAATCGTAAATTTTTAGAGGGCATTCTAAAAACCACCCCCGATATATTGTATGTGTACGATATACAGGAACAACGCCTGGTGTATAGCAATCGCAATTATAGTGAATTTGGGCCCGAACAGGCTCCGTTTCTCAAGTTAGAAAAGATTGCCGATTTGATTCACCCTGACGATTATCCTCGACTCAAAAGTTATCGGGAAGATTTGCAACACATGCAAAGGGGGCAGATTGAGTTTATAGAATATCGAATCAAGAACGATGTTGGGAGTTATTCGTGGTTGTTTACCAAAGATGTCGTATTCAGCCAAGACAAACACGGCAAAGTAAAACAAGTATTGGGATTGGCCAGAGACATTACCGAGATCAAGGATACCAATCAAAAGCTAGTGCAAAGTGAGGCGCTGTATCGGGCAGTGATCAATGCACAACAAGAAATCATATGTAGGTTTTTACCCGACACTACCCTTACGTTTGTAAATGAGGCTTATTGTAAGTTTTTTGGCAAAACCAAAGAAGCGTTGTTAGGAACTCGGTTTTTAGACATTGTTCGTCCCGAGGACCAACCTGAAATACTGGGGCAATTGCATACCATTGCGGAAAAAAAACAACCCATTACCCAAGAATACAAGGTATTACGGGAGCATCAAACCAATGATACCTGGATACGCTGGACCGACTACCCCATATTTGACAAATCGGGGGTGCTGATTGAGTATCAATCAGTAGGGATAGAGATTACCGAACGGAAACAGGTAGAAATTGAGTTGAAGGAGCAAAAGCAAATGCTGGAAACGATCCTCAACACCCTTCCTATTCATGTGTTCATCAAAGACGCAAAGGGTAGGCTATTGTTCATCAACCAGGTGATGTTGGACTTTTTCAGAGGCAAAGCCGAGCAATTTATTGGCAAAACTGATTACGAGATTTTCCCTAAAGAATTGGCGGATAAATTTTATCGGGAAGATGTGTTGGTAAACATTAGTGAGCGGTACATTATTTGTCAAGTCTTCCCAAGAATTCTAATAAC
>CALDJV010000837.1 GCA_937899305.1 uncultured Cytophagaceae bacterium | reverse complement strand
GAAAATAAAAAATACAAAAATAACATTTTTAAAGTTTTACCAAGTTTTCAAAATACTAGGAATGGCTTTAGGATTATGGTGGTTTACCAAAACCAAACGATGGAGAATTGCTGTTTTTGTAATGCTTTCAATCTCAGGTTGGTTGGTCTGGACTGCATATACATTTCAAACCAATCAGTCAGACATTCAACCTGCGTTTCACAACTTATTAGGAGAAATCACAACGAGACACAACCTTGATCATCACCTAAATGTGTTGAGCAGTTGGTGGATGCCATTGACTATTCCGTTGATTGTCAGAGGGCCAGGGTGGCTTGCATTGATGATTGCACTGGTAGGCTCAGGGATGTATAGGCGTATTCGTTTGAGTCAATTTACAAAAATCTTGTCGACCATTTGTTTTGTGTATATTATTTGCCTACAGTTTACCGAACGGGTAGACTACCACGAAACCACCCGGTATTTGACCGTGATTTTTCCTTTGGTAATGCTCGTGATATTCAGCGTCATAGAATTGGTTTTTCGCCATTTGTCCGTCAATATTGCCCAAACATTCAAATGGTTACTTTTGTTTTGGATGTTTTACCCTATGAGTAGAACCTGGAAAAATGTAACTACCTGGCATCAGATAAGGTGTAAGGAAAACCCAACAATAATTGAAATAAGGGAGGATGCAAGAAATAGTCTCCCCATTAAAGCCAGTGTTTTTGATCTAAAAAAATAAATGATATGATTTCAGTAAGCGAAGCAGAGAAAACGATTTTAGAAAATACAATTCATTTACCCATTGAAGAATGTGCAACACCAGAAGCAAATGGAAAAGTATTGAGAGAAGAGATTAAGGCTGATCGTGATTTCCCCCCATTTGATCGGGTCACTATGGATGGCATTGCCATAAATTATCAATATTGGAAAAATGGTCAACAAAAGTTTCTGATTGAAGGAGTACAAACTGCAGGAAGTCCCCCTTTTATCTTGCAGAAACCAGACAGTGCTTTAGAAATTATGACAGGAGCCATGCTACCAACCGGTTGTGATACGGTCATTCCAGTAGAAGAAATCACTTTTGAAGAAATAAATGGGCAAAAATTTGCTACAATTCATTCACCTAAATTAGAACATCGTCAAAATGTTCATTTTCAAGGAGAAGATCGTAAGCAAGGTGACATATTGGTTCCCAGCCATACCTTACTGAGTCAGGCTGAAGTAGCCATCGCAGTGAGCGTAGGAAAATCTACATTGAAAGTGACTCAAAAGCCTAAAATAGCAATTGTATCTACAGGTAATGAATTGGTAGGCATTGATGAAACCCCCGAGCCTTATCAAATTCGACGTTCAAATAGTTATGCGTTGGCCTCGGCTTTGTCTCGCTTAGGAATCAACGCTCAAATCTGGCATTTACCCGATGACCAGGCAGTGATTGAAGAAAAAATGAGCGAAATATTTCGGGATTTTGACGTTATCATTACAAGTGGGGGGGGCTCAAAAGGAAAAAAAGATTTTGTTCCATTGGTGATGGAAAAATTGCAAATACCAAAGATTTTTCACCGTATCAAACAAAGACCTGGTAAGCCACTTTGGTTTGGTAAAAAAGACAACAAAGTGGTATTTGGTTTGCCCGGCAACCCAGTGTCTACTATGGTGGGGTTATATCGTTATGTAATACCTTATCTTCGTAAAATTGAAGGAGCCACCAATCAATCCCAGCAATTTGCTGCCTTGTCTGAAGATTTTTCTTTCGATCGGGAATTGACTTATTTTTTGTCGGTAAAAATTACAAACAAAGAGGGGAAATTGTGGGCTCATCCAATTCCAGGGCACGGTTCTGGTGATTTTGCGAATCTTTTAGATTGCGATGCATTTGTAGAATTACCTGCTCAGGAAAAAAACTTTTTGGCTGGAAGCGTTTACCCTTTGATACCTTTTCGCAATATATAGCAAAATAGAACCACTAAGCTGTCATAGAAATAAGAAAAAAAATAAAAACTTAAGGGCTTTTTTTAAGCTATAAGCAGATATGGAAGAAAAGAAAGTATTTGAAAATCCCATTGAAAAGGATAACACAACTGAGAAAACAGGTATACTTCCGCAAGCACCTAAAGTAGGAGAAATTAAAATAGCGCCTACTGAAAAGGGGCAAATTCAAGGACGCGCCATTGCAGCCATGGAAGAACAAACTGATATTGAGCTGGCTCAAATTCAAAAACAAGTCGAATTATTGGTCGCTCAAGCCAAAAAAATTCAGGAGCGGGTAGAGATTTCTCGCACCATTCACAATGCTGAAATGGGATTTCAGCCAAAAGTAGGACGACTATATCACCTATATCAAAAAGAGAATGGAGGCTATGTACTTTCTATCATAGGTCCCCAAGAATGGAAAGACAACCTACCTTATAACAATTTTGTTGCTTCGGTACGTTTATTGGCAGATCATACCTGGGAAGTGTTAGATTAGTACTATTTTATAGTTGATAAGACTGAATAATTTGCTTGACGAATCATAGGCATTCTTGATAAAGTCAGTTACATACGATTAAAAAGCCTCAAAAGTTCTTTTTACTTTGAAAATTGATTAAATACAATTTTTGATACAGAATCAAACAACAAGCTTCATTCTATTCCGTAAGGGAATATAGCTCAGTTAGGTTCAAAAATTGACTAGATATTGCTTTTTATGTTTTTTTTACAGGTTAACGATTAAGTTTCAACCCACTGTTTTTTAAACTCAAAACCCACAAATCTTGAGATGAGTAGTATATTAAGACCATCATCTAAGCGTTTTTTTGCATTCAGCATATTTTTATTTTGTTACTTCTTTTTACTCATTGATACCCAAGCTCAACACCAAGAGCCCGTCGTGATTGATGTTTATCCAGGGGTGGCAAATTCAAGTAATCCAAGTGAGCTGACTGCCATTGGTGATAAATTGATTTTTAACGCTACCGGCTCTGGTCTTGGTAGAGAACCATATATAAGTGATGGTACCTCGGCTGGAACGAGCTTATTGAGAGATATTGCCTCTGGAAGCAATAGTTCGAGCGCAAGTTACTTCACAGAATTTAAAATCGGAGCTGATACATATGCCTACTATTTTGTAAATGACGATAGTAATTCCGGCGTATTGTATCGTACCAATATAAGCGATAACACTACTGAGTTTGTCGTAAATGTGAATCCGTTAGGTAGTGAAAGTAGCAATGCGGGGGCTGGTAATGGTAAGTTTTTGGTAAACGTGGGAGGAACCTTGTTTTTCTCTGGTCAAGACCCAACTGGGCGTCAAGAACTTTTTAAGAGTGATGGAACTGCGGGGGGGACAGTGCTGGTAAAAGATATCAATGCCAATTTTGTAACGGGTTCGGCAGGGCCCACTAGACCTTCCGATCCACAAAATCTGACCAATATCAATGGAACTTTGTTTTTTACTGCGGACGATCAAGGGGTGGGAAGCAGTGCGGAATCGGTTAACCGTGAACTCTGGGTGAGTGATGGAACCGAGGCGGGTACCCAAATGGTAAGAGACATTGACATGGATAATATGACCAGCTCAAACCCTACTAATCTTGTAGAGAAGGATGGGTTGTGTTACTTTTTTGCTGACGGAGGAACTGGTATTACGATTTGGCGAAGTGATGGAACTGCGTCTGGTACTTTTGAAGTACCCTTACCTGCCGGAACGACAGTAGATGCTACGGCTGGCTTGGTAAATTCAAACAACATCTTGTTTTTTGCCGCTACCGATGCTACTCGAGGTACCGAGTTATGGATTAGTGATGGAGTAAATGCGGGACCACTGGATCTTAATGCAGGGACTGATAGTTCTAACCCTAGAAACTTTGTATCTGTAAATGGTGAATGCTACTTTTCGGCAGCAGCAGCTACTACCGGAGCTGAACTATGGAGAAGTAATGGTACTGTATCTGGTACAGTGCTGGTAAAAGATATTTTCCCTGGCTTTTTTGGTTCTTCACCAGAACAACTGACCGCAGTAAGAGGCTTGGTAAGCGGAGTGACCACCGAAATACTTTATTTTGTAGCACTTACTGGTAGTGAAGGTTTTGAGCTATGGAAAAGTAACGGAACCGATGCTGGAACCGTGATGGTAAAAGATTTCTTTCCTGATCCCGACCAGCGGGGGTCCAATATCAGCGACCTTACCGCAGTACCCATCAAAACCGACAAAGATGGATTGGCTTTGGCAGCTTTCGAGAACAATGTCATAGGAACTGAGTTATGGTTTGCTGAACCCTGTCCCACCGCCGAGATTACCTATGCTTCGGCTACACTTTGTAAAAATGCAGGTTCGGCTGTGGTTACGCTTACCAGCCCTGAAGGGGCCGATGTAACAGGAGGTACCTATACTGCTACTGGAGGACTACCCATTGACGGTTCTACCGGGGCAATTACCCTTAATGAATCGCTCACCAGTGGGGCTTACACAGTCACCTATAAAGCTACTAAAGGAATTTGTGATATTGAAACAAGCACGATTGTTACCTTGGTAGATGGAGGAAGCAGCCCTACCGAAGAAGTAAATACACTGGTCAATGGTTTCAATTTCAATACGGCCTCTACTTCTACCTCAGATGGTACTGCCAGTATGGTTATCTCTCCAAACGGCCAATACCTTTATGTCCCCGACGAAAAAAATCACGTCATCAAGCGGGTAGAAATATCTTCAGGAACAGTGAGTGTAATTGCTGGTACTTCGGGTAATAACAATAGTGGGAATGGCCCAGTAGATGGCAACGGAGCGGCGGCTCGCTTTAATTTTCCTACTGGTTTGGCCATCGATGTTTCAGGAACATTGTATGTGGCTGACAAAGACAACAACGCGATTCGTAAGATCGTTGACCCAGATGGTACCGCTACTGTAACTACCATTGTAGGTACTACTGGTGGTGACGCAGGTGATGTCATTGGAACAACTACTGCAGCTCGTTTTCGTGAGCCTTCCGATGTAGAGATAGACTTCTCTAATAACCTGTATGTGGCCGATAAAAACAATCATAAAATCAAGAAAATTGACCTCAATACCAATACGGTATCTATTTTAGCCGGACCTCCCATTGGTAGTGTTACTTTCCCATCGGGGGCAGTAGATGGTGCTTCTACCATTGCTCAGTTTTTCTTCCCTACTAGCATAGCGTTAGATTTATCCGGCAATTTGTATGTAGCCGATCGTCACAACAATATTATTCGTAGAGTTTTAACCTCAGATGGTACTACCTCTACCTTTGCGGGAGATATTTCTCAAACTACTCCTGGTTCTACCAATGGAGCCGCCGCCAATGCACGCTTCAATCACCCTTCTGGTATTACTGTAGACAAAGAAGGAAATGTGTATGTAGCCGATACCCGAAATCACCTGATTCGTAAAATTAGTGGTGGAAACGTAACGACCCTTGCCGGTACTGGGTCGGCGGGCTCCACTGACAATAATTTTGCCCTGAGTGTTCAGTTTAACTTCCCTACTGGAGTCTTTGCTGACTTGGAACAAAATATCTACATCAGTGACAAAACGAATCAATCTATTCGTAAATACTTTATCAACAACCCAAGTGGAAAAGTGACTGCAGGCCAGCAAGTTTGTGCTGGTTCAAGTGGTTCGCTTACTTTGAGTGGTCACTCGGGAAGTGTTACCAAATGGCAATCTTCTACCGATGCCGTCAATTGGACTGACATTGCCAATACAACAAATACTCTAGCTTACACCAATATAGGGGCAAACACCTTTTATCGGGCATTTGTACAGGATGGAGCTTGTGCGCCAGAACCCTCTAATTATGCCATATTGTTGATTGCCGGACCCAATGCACCAGTATCGGGCGGTGATGAAACCCGTTGTGGGACTGGAACGGTAACCTTGACTGCCACTGGTTCGTCAGATGGTAATTATCGTTGGTATGAGATGGCCACTGGAGGAGCTTCTCTAGAATCAAATGCTTCTTTTACGACCCCTTCTTTGGCAGTAGGAAATCACACTTATTATGTAGCCATTGCGGGTGCTACTTGTGAAAGTGCCCGAGTACCGGTAAATATCACTGTCAACGCGAATCCTACTCCTACTGTAACCGGAACCAACACGGTTTGTCCTGGCCAAACTGAAACATATACCACGGCCGACAATGCCGGGAGTAACTATAATTGGGAAATTACCAATCCTGCAATTGGAAGCATTACCGCAGGACAGGGAACTGCTTCGGTGACTATAGAGTGGGGAACCACGCCAGCTGCGGGGACCCTCACGGTAACTGAAACCACCGGAGATGGTTGTTCGGTCACTTCGCCTGCTTTAAACATGACCATCAATTCGGTGGCTACCGATCCTGGTGTAACCGATGTGTCACGATGTGGAACTGGTACGGTGACCCTTACCGCAAGCGGAGCAACTGGGGCGCAAAAATACCGTTGGTATGCCGATGCAACCACTACTACGGTTGAAAAAGAGTCTGCCAATGCGACCGACCCTGATTTTATCACGCCATCTATCAGTGCTACTACCGAATATTATGTAAGTATCATTGATGGAATTTGCGAAAGTAACCGAGTAAGAATTACCGCCACTGTTTTAGGTTCTACTCCTACCGACCCCACCGTAGTGGCTGTACCTGACACCCGGTGTGGGGCAGGTGATGCTACTTTCCAAGCCTCTGGAGCGGCGGCTGGTCAGGTATACAAGTGGTATGACGATCCTACAGCGGGCAATCTCTTGAAGACTTCTACCGATGAAAGCGACGACACTTTTATTACTGGGGTAACTAGTGATGCCACTTATTATGTAAGCATCTCTAATACCATTTGTGCTGGAGAAAGCAATCGGGTAGCTGCCACCATTACGGTGACTACTACTGGAGGAGCTACTCCTACCGTGACCGATGTAAGTCGTTGTGGCATCGGAGCAGTGAATATCAATGCTACCAAATCGGATGGCGCACCTTTGGGAGCGGGCGAAGAGTTTCGTTGGTACGTAAGCAGCACCGAGCCTACCGCATTTGAAAACAACACAGGTAGCCTAATCGTAGCGAATTTGGCTGCGACCACCAGTTATTTTGTGAGCTTTTATAACGGAAGTTGTGAAAGTGATCGGGTAGAAGTTACTGCCACAGTTACAACATTGGCGCCTCCTACGGCCATTGATGGTTCTCGTTGCGATCCTGGAGCAGTAACCCTCAGCGCCAATGGCGCGATTGCCGGTCAGAGATATTTTTGGTACGATGCTGCAGTAGGTGGTAGTTTGGTTCATGTGTCTACCAATGAAAGTGACAACACTTATACTACTCCTTCTATTACCTCTAATCAGTCGGTGTATGTATCTATTGTAAACGACAATGGTACACCAGGCGATTTTTCGGATGATTGTAATAGTGATCGTACGGAAGTGACCGCATTTATTAACCCACCAGGAACGGTACCCAATGCTCCGGCGGTGGTGGCCATTCCGACTACCCGTTGTGGTACCGGAGATTTTGTGCTAGATGCATCGGGTGCTACGGGCGGACAAGTATATGTGTGGTTTGACAATGCTACAGGTACTGGAGCTCCCCTCAAAACCAGTGCAGATCATTTGGATACTACTTACACCGCTTCAGCAGTTGCGGCCAATACCAGTTTTTACGTAAGGGTATTGGATGCCAGTTGTGGAAACACCGAAAGTACTTTGACTAAAGTTGACGTAACGGTGGCCGCTGCAGTGGCCGATCCAGGAGTAACTGCCGCTGATCGTTGTGGTAATGGTATGGTAACCCTCACTGCTTCGGGAGGTACCAATGGACAATATCGTTGGTACGCAAGTACCACCAGTACCGACGTGCTGGCTACAACGCCTGATTATACCACCCCTGATCTAAACACAACTACAACTTATTATGTAAGTATATTCAATGGAACTTGTGAAACCAATCGGGTAGCAGTAACCGCCACCATCAACAGTGCCCCAGTTGCCGAAATCTCAGGGACAAATTTGGCCTGTAACGATCAAACGGTACGATACGAAGCCAACAGCACCGGAAATACTTATAACTGGACAATAGACAACGCAACCGTAGTATCCGGAGGCGGAGCGGCCGATAATTTTGTAGAGGTACGATGGGATGCTGCGGCTACATCGGGTAAAATCACTTTGGAAGAATCCATTGGGACTTGTACCAGTCAAGATGAAACCAACTTTAGCCTGAAACCATTACCAAACCCAGCCATTGCGGGGGCTACGGCCAACTGTATCACTGAGCAAGCCACTTACAGTACGACCTTGAACGCGGGGAATACTTATACTTGGACAGTGGTAGGAGGAACCATTGATGCCAATGGCGCGGGTACTTATACTGCATTGGATGCCAATAGCATCAATGTAACCTGTAGCACTACGGCTACGGTAAAATCGGTGAGTGTAGAAGAAAACAACGGGGCTTGTAGCGAAACAGCTACCGCGAATGTAAACCCAACCCCGGTAATTAGTGGGCCCACTACTGCTTGTCAGAATGTAGCTGGAACGGCTTACTCTACTACTTTGAACACGGGTAATACCTACGTGTGGATGGTAACTGGGGGAACTATAGATGCAAATGGTACCAACACCATTACTGGGGTAGATATGAGTCAGGTAGCCATTACCTGGACTGATCCTACGACTGGTTCTTTGGTGGTAACCGAAACGGATGGTTTAGGTTGTAATACCACGACCAGCGCCTATAATGTGTCCATTTTTACCAAACCATCTGCTCCGGCATTTACTGGTGATACCGACATTTGTGCTTTTACTGATGGTACCGACTATCAAGCAACTTATACCATTGATGTTGCCAATTCAAACTATATTTATTCCTGGAGCATTGTCAATGCGAGTGATGGACAAATTGTATCTGCGGCCAATGCCGATTCTACTTCAATCACCATTCGTTGGAGCAACAACTTACCGTTTAATGCGATGGATGTAGCTACGGTGAAACTACAAGTGGCAGCTAAAATTAAGAGCACTGATTGTATAGGAGATGCCAATGAGCAAGACATTAGTGTAAAGCGTACGCCTATCAAACCTCAATTGATCAGTACTCAGGATTCGGTATATGTCAATACTATCCGAACTTATGCTACCACTACCAACAACACCGGAAGTACCTATAATTGGACGGTGAGAGGTGGTACCATTGTAGGGGTGGCCAATACCCATCAAATTACGGTGAAATGGGGAGGTACGGCTACGACTGGGGAAGTATTTGTGACTGAGGATGTGAGAGGTTGTATAAACAACTCTGATACTGCTACAGTACGCGTGTTTTCTTATGATATTACGGCCAGACCATTGTCAACTACATTGTGTGAGGGTGGTCAAGTACGATTGCAGGCAATAGATGCCAATGCCGTTCGTTTTGACTGGTACGATGCCCCTACTGGTGGCAATAAAGTAGGAGAATCTACCAATAATGGATCGTCTAGTGATACTTTGAGAGTTACCCAAAATACAGTAGGAAACTTTGTGTATTATGCCACTCCAATTACTGGGTCGGGGGTAAATGGAGCCGACGATTCAGGAGGAGACAATGAGCGGGCCGCGACTCCTTTTAGTGTAGTAGTAAATGACCCAACCAACTTTACCATTGTAGGAGATACTACCAATGCTCAGTTCTGTACCACCAATGGTGCCGGAGGAGGAATGGTGACACTTACCACGGTTTCAGGAGGATTTTCGGGCGCTCCTTACACTTACCTTTGGACGAAAGCAGGAGATGCTTCTTATAATGCTACTACAAAAGACATTACAGATTTGACTCCAGGGACTTATACTGTACAGGTAACCGATGCAGGAGGATGTACTTCTAACTTGATTTCATTCGTTATAGAAGACCGTCGTCAATTTGTAACCGACGCCCTCATCACCCCTACCAGCACAGGTAATATATTATTGAATGCTGCGCGGGATACCGTAACTGTCACCGTGGGTGAATCAGTAACCTTGGCGGCAACAGCGACTGATGCGGCTACTTATGTGTGGACTGCCGATACTGATGCGGATGTGGCAAATATATCAGATGGTACATTGGCAAGTCCAGTAATGACACCGAAACAAACAACAAAATATACATTGGTATTGACCAATAATAAAGGATGTGACACTACATTATCTATTGTGGCGCGCGTTTTGAGTTATCAGGTATTTGTACCCACAATGTTTACTCCGAACAACGATAATAAAAACGATCGATTCCAGGTGTTTGGTAATCAGGTAGGCGAATTGGAATTGAAAGTTTTTAACCGGGAAGGAAAGTTAGTCTACGAAAGTAAAAACATGGACGAGTTTTTGGGTAGTAATGAGTTCGGAATAAAAACAAGTGAAACAGCCACCAAAGGATGGGATGGAACTTTTGAAAATAACCCACTACCAAAAGGAAATTATGTATGGTATTTGACTGGTAAATTCAAAAATGGCGTAGAGATTAAACAGTCTGGAAATGTGCTGTTGGTACGATAATGTATAGTTAAAATTTTATGAAGTTTAAAATGAACCATAAAGCTTGGAAGGTATTGTTGGGAATTATTGGAATTGTGTGGTTGGCTGAACCAAAAGTCATCGCACAATCCATTGCCTATTCTCAATTTTATCTTTCTCCCATGCAGACTAATCCTGGAATGATTGCCTCTTATAACCAAACCCAGGCAATTATGAGTTATCGGAGAATGAATGTAGGAGGAGGCGTTGGTGCTGCATTTGAAACTCCCATGATCTCGATGATGTATCCACTCATTACCAAAGACAGAGGACGTATAGCAGGGTTTGGGCTTTCGGTAATGAATGATAGACTAGGTTCAGATGGTGCATTACAAATAACTGGAATAAGTGCAGGGGCAGCTTACAATCACCAAATTGGATATGCCCAATATTTAAGTTTAGGAGTGCAAGGGGGGTATTTTTGGCAAAGTATAAATATTGATCGTCTGACCACAGGTAGTCAATGGATTAATGGAGAATTTTTGAACACCGCTACCCAAAATGAAGTCTTTGACGTGACTGCAATCAGTTACCCCACGGCCAATGTTGGATTGTACTGGTATTTTACTGATACCGATACCTTGGCCAGAACCAGGGCTTATTTAGGAATTGCGGGCCAAAACCTAAACCAACCCAATGTGTCGTTGAGTGCTCAGGAAGAGAGAATTCCCTACAGTTTGGTTTTTACAGGTGGTATTACTGCTTATCAGAACGATCAGTTGAGAGTAATGCCTAGTTTTCGTTGGATTCAACAAGATGGGGGAAATCGTCAAGTCAATGTAGGTGCTTTGGTGTGGTACAACCTTTCTCCTTTTTCGGGTATTATAAAGCCGGGTAATGTAGGAGCCGGTTTGTGGTACGAATTAAACGGGGCACTGATTACCTCGGTAGAAATCAATCAACCCAATTACACCGTCGCTTTTAGTTATGACTTAAGCGTTGGAAATCAAGCCAAGAGACTGAGCGCTTTTGAGTTAAAACTAGGTTTTAGAATTGGTAAGAAAACGGTAAAACGTAAGCCTAAGAAAGATGTGATCAAATCGGATACCATCCAAATCAAGGGTAAAGAAGCCATCTATACCGTAGTGGTCACCAAAAAGAATAGAAGGGTAATTGCCCGAGATACCATTGATACAAAACCATTGGTAACGGAAGTGGTGAAACCAAAAGAGATCAATACTCGAGATTTGCAAATTCTGAATTCAACCGTCTATTTTTACTACACCAATGATCAACTCAAAAATGAGGCGTCAAAATCTTTGTTGAATGATGTGGTAGTGATTTTGAAAAAGCACCCTGACATTGTGCTTGAGCTGGAAGGGCATACCTGTAATATTGGTAAAACTGAGGAATTCAATCAAGACCTATCCGAAAGAAGGGCTGCGGTGGTAAGAAAGTATCTGGTGGACAAAGGAATTGCAGAAGATAGATTGAAAACGGTCGGGTATGGTTCTAAGAAACCTGCCGCGTCTAACAATACTGAATTTGGTAGAATTAAAAACCGAAGAGTGATTTTTAAAATTCTCAAAGGAGGTAATAAAAAAGATTAAGGAATTCGTGAAAAATAAGGTTTCGTTTTGACTTCAAGTTGAGAGTTCGTCTTTGGTCCACGGTCAATAGTCCACAGCCGAAGGTTTTAATCAACAAGGTAGTTGTTTCTAACCGACTTTCCGCACGTATGCTTTGTAGTTTAAATAATTAATAAACTACT
>CALDJV010000836.1 GCA_937899305.1 uncultured Cytophagaceae bacterium | reverse complement strand
CAATCCCCTTTTTTTTACCAATAATAATTCACAGTATTTGGCGAACATGTTACAATACTTTATTAAATTAATTTACTTTGTCTAGCATCTGACTAGCCAATTCAGGCAAATCAAGATTGTTAAAGTTTCCTGAACTCATCATGAGTAAGTTGGTGGCTTTCCAGTCTTGTTCACACAGAAAATCAACCATTTTGGAGGCATCATCAAATACCTGTAATCCATCTTTGGCAAAGGCGTTTTGCACCTCTTCTGAGGTAATGGGTTCCAGTTTTTTTAGCGCAATAGCCGCTGGATTAAAATACACCACCGCTACATCTGCGGCATTTAATACCCCTTGGTATTGCGTCAAAAATGTTTTATTCAAACTACTAAACGTATGTAGTTCCAAACAAGCGATCAAGCGGCGGTTTTCAAACTGTTGTTTCACGGCTTCGGTAGTGGCCAATACTTTGGAAGGCGCATGGGCAAAATCTTTAAAAACCGTATTTTGTTGGGTAGCAGCTACCTTTTCTAAGCGCCGCGCGGCTCCTTTGAAAGACCTTATGGCTTGATAAAACTGCGCTGCATCTATAAACAACTGGGCACATACCATTTTGGCTGCCAACAGGTTTTTCATATTATGTTCGCCCATGATTTGTACTGGAACTTCTCCACAATGATCGGTCAGCAACCTGGTTTGCCCCTGGGTTACCCGATAAGGATGCGTATGATAACCTAAGTGAGTGACTCCTGCAGCAGGTTGTTCCCCGATCTTGCGCACCAGTGCATCACCTTCGTGGTAAATCAATGTTCCCCCCGTTTGAAAACTTGCCGCAAACTCATCAAATACTTTCACGTAATCATCAAAGGTTTTGAAAATATTGATGTGATCCCAAGCAATGCCTGTGATGACCCCAATGTGTGGACAATAGTGCAAAAACTTAGAGCGAGCATCTACTGGAGAGGAAAGGTACTCGTCACCTTCCAAAATCACGAGCGGAGCTTCGTTGGTAATTTTTACGCTGGATTCGAACCCCTCGAGGGCCGCGCCTACCATATAGTCAAAGTCTTGTTGATGATAACGAAGCACGTGCATCACCATAGAAGTAATGGTGGTTTTTCCGTGGCTCCCTCCTATCACCACTCGTTTTTTATTTTGATGGCATTGATACAAGTATTCGGGAAACGAATAAATCTCAAGCCCTAATTCTCGGGCCTGTTGTAATTCGGGATTATCGGGGCGAGCGTGCATCCCCAAAATAACCGCCTCTATTTCAGAGGTAATTTTTTCGGGATACCATCCAAAATTTTCCGGAAGCAAGCCATGCTGAGCCAAGCGAGATTTGGAAGGGTCAAAAATATAGTCATCCGACCCGGTTACTTGGTTTCCACTCTTGTGTAATTCAATCGCCAAATTATGCATCACACCCCCACCAATGGCAATAAAATGTATACGCTTCCCGGTTTTGTTCATAGGTTCTAAAAATAAAGGCCAAATATAATCATTTTTTGATAGGGCAGTAAAAATGAGGCAGTTATCTTGGTGAATGGCGCGATTGTTATGTCACTAAATGGTTTTGTGACGCACCCCAGAACCATTTAGCCACCCGCAAAGCAAGCCAATTCAAGAATTTAATCTCATAAAATTGTGACACAACCTTGAATAACTCGAGAATTACTCCTAAATTTGCATCTCTTTTTCTGAAAAGCGCAATATTAAAAGATATTAATAAAAAGAATTAGTGAAGTATGGCAAACCATAAGTCAGCTCTCAAGAGAATCAGAGCAAACGAAAAGAAACGATTGAGAAATCGTTACCAGGTGAAGCAATTGCGAGCTACGGTTAAGCAATTAAAAGCTTCAAAAGACAAGAGCGAAGCAGAAGGTCTTTTCAAGACTGCTAGCTCTCAGTTAGATAAATTGGCTCGCAAAAATGTGATTCACAAGAATAAAGCAGCCAATCAAAAGTCTTTTCTAAGTAAAGTGGTAAAAGCTATTGACTAAGCCATTTTACAACGGATAGCAAACAACTTCCCAAAAGAATTAAGTGAGCCGTATGTTTTAATAATGTATGGCTTTTTTCATGTCTCATTTTTCAGTAGCTCTAGCCAGCGCACACATCCCCACAGGTTACTTGGCAAGTCACCCTATAAAAACAAGCATATATACCTGTACTTACTCCGCTGGAAACAAGCCGGGAGGCTGGTGATTTATTTCAATTGCCTCAGCCATGCTACATATTTTCCTAAAATGGATTGTTTTATTCTTTACAGATTACCTATCTTGCCTGAAATAACTCCACTGCCATATGCAAGACACCGTTACTCCACAGGCAAACCCCGATCAACCTTCTAACTGGGTAGACGAATCTATTACCAACAAAGATACCAAGGTACTGGACAGTACTTACCTCAAAATTACGCATTGGGCCGAAGAAGATCGCCCCCGAGAAAAATTACTTCTCAAAGGTAAAGTGGCGCTGTCCGACGCAGAATTGATTGCTATTTTACTGGGGTCGGGCACTGTATCGGTAAGTGCGGTAGAGCTTGCCAAACAGATCTTACAAAGTGTAGACAATAATCTGAATGACTTGGCCAAATTGTCCATCAAAGATTTGAAAAAATTCAAAGGCATTGGAGAAGCCAAAGCCATCTCTATTGTGAGTGCTTTGGAACTAGGGCGTCGCCGTAAAGAGAGTGAACCCACCAAGCGGCCTCGGATTACTTCTTCACAAAATGTATATGATGTCATGGCCCCTCACCTGATGGATTTGCCCCATGAGGAATTTTGGATATTGATGCTCAACAAGGCCAATGTGGTCATTAAGAAAGAACAGGTAAGTATGGGAGGTGTTTCGGGTACGATCGCGGATCCTAAAATTATTTTCAAAAAAGCAGTAGAATCTCTGGCATCTGCAGTAATTTTGATCCATAACCATCCTTCGGGTAACCTCAAACCCAGCCAAGCCGATGTGATACTTACTCGTAAGCTCAAAGAAGGAGGAAAACTATTGGACATCCCGGTGTTGGATCACTTGATATTTACCGACGAAAGTTATTATAGTTTTGCCGATGAAGGGATGATGTAAGGGAATGATTGGCGGGCATCACCAGTGGTTAATTTTAAAACATTGTAAATGAAAAAAGTATATATCATTGCGGGAATTGTCATTGTAATTATTTTGGTGTATTCATTTAGTAGCACCAAAACCAACGAAAAGCCCAAAAAAGATTATGTGACCCGTATTATGGAAATGCGCCTCAAAAAAGAGCAGTATTTTCGCACGGCCAAAGACTCGCCTTTTAAGAATGACCGAAGCAAGGTAAAAAATTTGCTTTACTATACCCCAGATAAGGACTACCGAATCACTGCGAAGTTGGAGATCAATGAAACCCCCGAAACTCTGGAAATGGGCACGAGTAAAGGTACACGGGAAATTTATTATAAATACGGGTACGCCCATTTTAGCCTAAACAATCAGAAACTCAAGCTGCTATTACTCAAAAAAGAACTCAGAGATAAGATGTTGTTTGTTCCTTTTACTGACAAAACCAGTGGAGACAAAACCTATGGAGCTGGTCGTTATATGGACATTGCCCAGGTAAAGCCTGACGAAATCACCCTGGATTTTAACCAAGCCTATAGTCCGTACTGTGCTTATAACCCAGCCTTTGTATGCCCCATGCCACCTAGTGAAAACAATTTGGAAGTGGCGATCAAAGCAGGGGAGAAAAATTTTAAGCAAGAAGAAGAGTAGCAAGAAAAAAAGAGTAGGAATTAGTGTAGTTGGTATGGCATTAAGTCAAGAACTATTTTGACAAAAATGGATTTTGAATATCGATCATCGAATGTCGAATAACGAAGAAAATGAGTCAGGGAGTAGTTGATGGGGATGCATTAGCCTCATTCTTCAATCGTTAATCAGGGTTCGTTAATCAACATTTTCCCATTAACTAAATGACATTGGGCACTACCCTATCCTTAGTGCTTCCCAACAAAAAAGCTTCAAACTGTGATGCTCACAATTTGAAGCTTTTCTCATTTATAGTATAATAAAACAATTAACCGATCTTAACCGCCAATACTTTACGTACTCTTACTGGGCGACCATTTTGCTTGCCAGGCAACCAACGAGGGGCTGTTTGCAAGGCTTTGATCACGGCATTGTTGGTATTTTTCAATCCTTTCAACACTTTGATGTTACTCAATTTTCCGTCTTTTTCTACTACAAACTGTACAAATACATTTCCTCTCACTCCACTTTTAAACTTTTGTACATTTTGGGTCACGTGCTCATGAAAAGCTTCCAGGCCTCGCTTGGGCTTGGGTGGGTTTTGGGCCATTTTGTAGATTTTTTCTTGGCCAATGGCTTGTTGGGCAGTAAAGGCAAAGGCCAACAAGAGTACTAAACAAGACAGGTAGTTTTTGAGAGTCATATGGATATAGTTTGGAGAATGAAATCTTGATTTTATGATCAAGCAAAAAAATAACGATTTATTTTTCTACAAAAATAAACATTTCGATAACTAAATACGTAGTCGTGTAATAATTTTTTAAACATTTACTGTTTTTCTGTAATAATTTCAATGATTTATCGCCCAAAAGGATGGTTTCTCTAATAAAATAAAGAAGAGTTGAGCCCTAAATGGAACACTGCCTTGGCCGGTTTTAGGCGCTGATCTTTTCGAAACAGGTAGGCTCCCCCCTCATCGTTGAGCATGGGGATGTGCGGGTTTTTAGAAGGGTTCCACTTTTGAGGCACGAAGTACAAATCATGCATCAATTGATTTTGCAAAAAATGCCGTATCCGCTCAGCATCCAGGCCAACTTCAACCATGGCGGTTTGTTGAAAGGCCAAGGCTTGCAGCACCTGGAAAGTAAGCACACCATGTGAGTGACGTCCATAAGTGGTATTGGTCATATCGCGGTAGCCATACTGACTAGGGTAGTTTGCATTGGTGATCACTGGGGTGTTATTGGAGTTTCCTGTCCAAAGTCGAGTATTGAGAGCCAACAGGGTATTTTCTACTCGATAAGCCACCCATACTGTTCCAGTCCGAAACTTATCTACCGCAATGTCTCCCAACGCGTCATTTTCGGTTACCAACCAAAAACGATTGGCCTGAAAAGCAATGGTGCCCGAGGTTTGAGAAGTTTTTATTTCATCATAATACATATTGAAGGCATACCCTAGGCTGTTGAGTCGCTGCATTTGATTGCCAAAAGGCAACAAAAATTGCTGATCGAACTGTTTTGTTTGCTGGCCCCATCCAAACACCAACCCAAAGCTGGTTTGAACCTCCTTACCCGAAGCCTTGGGAGGACCATATGCGCTGAAATTATAACGCCATTGGGTTTGAAAGTTGAATTGAACTTGTCGCTGGAAGTAGTAGGCCTTGATGACAATACCAAGGGAATTTTGGATACTCCCCAAAGAAAAACTCAGACCGATGGTAGCACCAGTGCCTTCATTCAGCTCATTTTGAGCCCTGGATGAGTGAATAACAAAAAGGAAAATAATCACAATCCAGAGACGATGACACCAATACCAAACCAGCTTTGGAAACATCATGGTAAGCTTATAGCCCCTTTAGGTAAGAGAGGACCACACCAGCAAAACGAGGATAACGACCATTTTTGTCTCGCTTTTCGTACACTGCCAAGGCTTTCTTTATTTTCTCCTTGTCTTTTACTTTTCTAATGACCTTGGCCAACTCGGTGATAATGGCTTTGCGTTGTTCTTTGAGCTTGCTGGTATTCAGGTTGAGCACTTGTATGGTGTTCAATACCGTTTTTTCAGTTACCGACAATTTACTCATATTCAATTGGATTTGCTTGATCGTTCGCAAACCTTTGCTATTGACCGGGACAATCTCGCCCAAGGTGTTGTATTTGAAGTAAGAACTACATCGCACGTCATCCATGTATTTGGGAATGATGTTGTCTTGCTTATGGGCCGCGCAATTTTGATACTGAGGCGGTAACCCTTCGGAAACACTGCACGACAAAAACAGATTATTGTACT
The DNA here is from genome assembly GCA_937899305.1 of uncultured Cytophagaceae bacterium. Taxonomy (GTDB): domain Bacteria; phylum Bacteroidota; class Bacteroidia; order Cytophagales; family Microscillaceae; genus Microscilla. The sequence goes on along the minus strand of CALDJV010000836.1, from coordinate 6,211 downwards.
CTAGGGCTTCCTTAGGGAAGTAATGTTGAGAATGGAAATGCACCAGTCTTGCCGTTTGGGGGTTGATCTCTACCTGACAATAACAACACAACCCTCCCTGGTAATACAATAAAGAGTTGATGATGTCTTTGATGACATCATCAGGTAACACATCATAAGAAGGCTTCCAGTTCTTGTGCCTTATAGCCTTAAATTTAGTAAAAGATTCCGGCTCGGGTCCTTTTTGAATATGCTTCATAAAGTTTGATGCAGAAAAGGTAAATTAGTTCAATTGATTTAGGCGGAAATTCCAAATATACAAAATTAATCGGCGTCATAAAATGCCAATAAAACGTCGGCACGGGCCAACTCAGGGTCATCATAGCCAATGTCTTGCTCTAGCTGTTGACGCAAGTTTTGGGCGTTTTCAGAAAATCCCTCTCCCACCTCTATCAGTTCGAAATACATATCTAAACGATCTTGCACTTCTTCTAACCTTTCCGAAGTAGCCATTACATTGCGTAATACATCGTTGGCGGTACGCCCGTAGGTATTTACACTATAATACGCTTTGCCATCTACCATTGTCACAATACGATCTTGTACTGTACTCAAAATCAAAGGAGAGTGCGTAGTCACAATGAATTGTATTTTTGGAAAAGACGTTTTCAGGTTGTTTACAATTTCTTTTTGCCAGGAAGGATGCAAGTGCAAATCTAGTTCATCTATCAATACCAATCCCTCAGTTTCCATGGCAGCATCTTCGCCCAAATGGGGGTTGAGCATGGCACAACGAAATGCAATATCGGCCACCGTAGCCAAGGTATTGCGCACCCCATCGCTCAAGTAACGAAAAGGAAGCTTTCGTCCATCTTCGTATTCCATAATGAGCTCCCGGCGATTGAAATCAAAATAAACATTTTCACATTTGTCTACACAATTGCTTACGGTTTTGCGCACTACCTGCAAACCCACTGATTGTTTGCGCTGCTGTAGCACCACCATTTCTTCCTTCTCAAACCATTTGGTAAAAAACTTATTGTTCGAGGTGGCTTTCAAACCATTGTAGTACCCATCTTTGAGACGAGAACCACTGATTTTGGTCGTGTCAGAACGCTCTTTCCACAAACGCTCAGTAGAATAGTAGGCTACCATAGGCAGCTGGATATTTTCACCCGAGCGTACCCTTTCTTGAATATTCTTGGCCAACTCTTTGATCGCCAGCGCTTTTACGTAAGTCGTTTTATTTTTAGGGCCGGTCAATTCTCGAAGCCAATTGAGCTCTTCTCCGTTGATCATTCCCCACGCTTCTACCTCTACCGGAAATTGTTCATTGATATCAAACTCAGTGCTTAATACTCGGATGTCTTCTGGGCGAATGTGTCGGTTTTCGGCATAATCTATTCCCAGAAAAAAAGATCCGGCAGCCACCGTGAGGGCCTCAAGTACGGCCGTCTTTCCGGTACCGTTGATTCCAATCACAATATTGAAGTTAGGATGAAACTCTATCTCGGTCTCTTCATAACATCTAAAATTTTTGAGGCGAATTTTATCGATTCTCATATATCTTAAAGGGGTACGCTTGCTATTTTGAATCTGAGTAAGCCTCTATGAGCTTACTTCTTCTCTTGAAAATACTGACTATCAGATATATCCACCAAAAATACGCGCGAGGTGGATGTAGGTAATGGTAATGATGCCAGGGAACTATGCATCTCTACAAATATATACGAAATGCCAAAAGTTTTGCAAAAAAATTACTCAAAAGTTCTTGATAATTAATTATTTAACTTCGGAGTAATAAAAAAATACCTGCCTGATTTCATATCACAAGGCAGGTATCTGCTCATCACCAAATATTTTAAAAATCGGCCCTAAAGATTAGTTCAGATTTTTTAGGTAGGTCAGTTTTTGGGTAGCTCATTTTTTCTTTTGATGTTGGATATGTAATGTTCATAATGCAGTAGTGTTTTACTTGTATAAGTTGTGATAGATTATTTAGTAACATTCAAAATAAGTGTCCGGTTTTCAGAAAAAGTTTGTTTGTCAGGCGACTTACAAAATCGGCTAATAGCAGGGCTATTCGGCTATTTTTTAAGGAAGCATGACGAGCAAAATTAAAATGAAAACCGACAATTATTGCGCAAATGTTACTTAGTAAGTTGTTTATTTAAATTTACGCAATTTTGTAGGTTTTAGCTGTTTTTTCAACGCTCATTATTTATTATTTTTTTTATTTTTAAACTTATCACGCTTAGGTTTTTAACATTTAAAATAAAAACCTAACAATCAGCACCTTACTTGCTAAAAACATAAACAAAACTCAAAAAAACAAATTCCAGTTTTATAGTACTATTCAAATAACATTTAACTACTTTAACCAAGTAAAAGTTTGACTATAATTATTGGCTACCTTGGCTACTCTTGCTGGAGACATCAGCCTATAGTTTTGATGAATTTTGACTGGTTTTACCCCTCCAAAAAACTTTTGTAAATCTACCTTTACTTTGAGTGAACTGGTTTGTTTCGCACCAATTTGCAAAGGAGCCGCATTGAGCCGAAGTTGTTTCTTTTTGATATTATTGTACTTAAAATTGAACCCTCCACTGTGGTAACGGAACGATTTGGTCACTGTTTTTCCCTGATCCACTACCAAAGTTTCTCCTTCTAGTTTCAAGAATACATAACCCGTGTTCCAGCTCCAAAACATTCCATTGGCAGGGTCCAAGGCACCTTCCTGCGCTCCCGAAGTATTGCGTTTTTCGTCTACACCAATCAAAAACGAAATTTCTTGGTATTTACCTCGTGGAATATTCGGAATGGTAATGGTTTGGCTGGCTGGTTGATTGGATTTCACCAAATAATAGCTATTGGGCTGGGCCCACCATCTTCCATTGGCTTTTTTAAGGCGAATGTTTGAGATATAATAGTTAAATTTGGTTATCTTAAACTTTTCGCCATGGATATTGGTATAGAAGGTATTGTTCAACACCAATGGTTGATTGCCTACCAAGTGTTTGAAATCTATCTTGAGTTGGTTGGGAGTGTTGTTGGGATAAAAAGAAGTACAAACGCCCAGTATGATAATTAATCCTATTTTTGCTAAATTTTTCATTTCATATTTTTGTTTTACTAACTAGGGGTAAGCAATATGAGTTCTTATCTTTAATAAGTCATATTTATACTACCCAGTTTTAATAAATCTGCATTAAACAATGAGAAAATATATTCCACTTTTGGTCATTACTACCCTGCTATGGCTCACCGGTTGCCAGCAAAACCAAGATACTACGACCGCTCCCAAAATCAATGTGCAGCTTTCGTTTGCCAATGAATTTGGTGGACAGCCCCTCCAGCTGAATACGCTCTATACTACTTTGCTCAATGATCAGTTGACTCTGACTACTTTTAATTATTATGTGAGTAATATCAAATTAAAAAAAGCCGATGGCACTACCTGGACTCAGGAGGAAAGCTATCACCTGTACAAAGCAGATGACCAAAACAATGGTCAATTCACCATTAATCTTCAAGAAGTACCTCAAGGCCAATACACTGAATTGACTTTCTCAATTGGGGTAGACCCTTTGCGTAACAGTAGTGGCGCACAAGAAGGCGTGTTAGACCCTCTCAATGGCATGTTTTGGACTTGGAAAACGGGCTACATGTTCGTTAAAAGCGAAGGGTTTTATTACCAAAATAATAAAAAACAAGGTGCCTGGGTATACCACACTGGCGACGATGCTTCTTATCAAACCGTTACACTTTCTTTGAATAATGTGGCCTTGAATGCGTCTGACAATCGAATTGCCCTCAAAGCCGATGTACAAAAAATGTTTGGTGGTTTTGCTGGGGATGCTACCCAGCTCAAAGCACCTACCGACGGAAGCTCAGTCTCGATCAGAGGCGGTGCCCAATCGGTACTCATTTCTCAAAACTATCGTCAAATGTTTCGCTTGAACCAAGACGCTCAGTAATTTTTAGAATTGACAGGATTCCCCATTTCATTGTTTGGGAACCCTGTCAGTTTTTTACCAATTAAAAAGCATACTGTACGCCAAGCGTCAATACGTAATCAGTTTCTAACTGGGGATATTGCTTAAAAATAAAGCATAACCACCAGGGAACATATCTTCCTTAAAAATCAGGCAATGTTTTCCCATTGGGCAACGGTTTATCCCAGAAAGTGATTAAAGGTCAGAAATTTCAGATTTATACTTGGGGAGGATGAAATGGAGCACTGCTCATGAGGAAATTATACCCATTTTGGTAGGCTCCATTGAGCAGGCAGGGAGGCGAAGTTACTTGTAGCATACCCCAGCTCACTTCGGTTAATAAACTCAAGGGGTAATCTTCCAGGTTGATGCGGGTAGGGAGGTTTTCATCGTCCGTGTCATTGGCTTCGGCAATTCGCTTTTGCAAATGACATTTTCCCGCACAGGCCATTTTGGGTTTATCTTGGTTGATACACAAAAATTCCTGGATGTACCCCTGATTGGCGTAGTACTCTATCCATGGTGCTACTGGACGCAGCAAAGCCAAGAAATAAAGCCCTAAAAAAAATATACCAATAGGTTTACGCATAAATGAATGGTTTTGTATGAACCAACTTGATATGCAAAGGAACGGATTTGTGGTGAGTTTATGGAGGAAAGTCAACGAAAAATTTGCAAGTGTACAACTTTATCTGGGCTTAAGACAAAAAAATCGGTCAAAGCCAGGAGCCTTGACCGATTTAACCTTGTAAACCAACCTTTTAACCTACACAACCAATGTGTAATCTTAACTATCTATGAGTAATCAAACTAATTTCTACTGTATTTTGGAATATCTTGTCTTTTTAAAAATCCCTCAATATTTTTTTTGATTAGACAATCTAAATATTCCCTCAATAAGTTTTGGAAAAGTCACTACTTGACAATAATTCAAGTTCAAAAAATACTACTAAACTTGCCTAAACTTATTGTTTTACTGTTCTTTCAAATTTGTCAGTTTTTGGTTTATTTTTCCCTCACTGACAATACAAAGGTAGGTTAAAAGGTAGATAATCACAATCTTACGTGAGCAAGCACATGTAATATTCCAAGGTTAAAAAATACTTTAATCCATATTACTCCCATTACATTCATCTTAGAATATTACAAAATAAGTTTATCGCAAAATATTACTATACGTCACTTCCTAGAATTTTATGCTTCTGAGGGCTCTCAAACTGGTTTTAAAGGTCCTTTAAAAAATCTACGATCATTTTTTAGATAAAAAACCTGTAAATAACTCACATTCAAAGAAAAAGTGATTTTTGAAGGGTAACGAACGAAAAATGAGACAAGAACACCAAGATCATCACATAAACTACGTTTCTGCTCATCCAGATATGGTTCTGGAATCGTGTGACAAGGGCATTTGTAGCTTTGCCCTATTTTAACTAATTTAGGAACGTGTCCGTAATAACTGTCCGGTTTAGTTTTATTCCCCTTTGTTATACTTCGTTGTTTTTTTTGCCCGTAGCTATGGCTACGCGCGCAAAACCTTTTTGCAAAACAAATGGGTCTAACTTTGGGTAATTTTATTAAACCTGGAAACTTATTTTGAACATGTTCCTTAATTTCTTGACTTTTTGAGCTTGCTCGTATCAGATTAAAACATCGTTATGGAAATAGAAAGAAAATTCTTGGTAAATCAATTACCCAACAACCTAGAAAGCTACCCCAAAACCCACATCAAACAATGGTACATTACCTCTAAGCCTGCCGTAAGGTTGAGGGACCGCGACGGAGCATACACCTTTACGGTAAAATCTAAGGGGCACATGGTACGGCAGGAATTTGAGATGCCACTTACTCAGGAAGAATTTGACAACTTGTTTGCCAAGGTATCTACTCAGGCCATTGACAAAATACGCTATGAGGTGGAGTTAGGTGCAGGACTTACCGCTGAACTCGACGTTTTTGCTGGGCAGCACGAAGGTTTGCAATTGGTAGAGGTAGAATTTGACTCAGAAGAAGCAGCCAATGCATTTACTCCCCCTATTTGGTTTGGGGAAGATGTCACCCAAGACGCGCAATACAAAAACAACAACTTGGCAATACCTTTATAGACTCCTGAGAGAATTCACCCCCCTCTCTTTTAAAAGTTTAGTATTTATTTAAACTAGTAGACCAAATGGCTTGTTTATTGGGTAGAAATGATTTCAAAAAAGACAAACTGATATGTATTACCTAAATTTGCAAAA
>CALDJV010000835.1 GCA_937899305.1 uncultured Cytophagaceae bacterium | reverse complement strand
TTTTATCAAAATAATTGGAATATGGATTCAACTAATGACACCAATTACCACTGAATAAACCAGTAGCTGATATCAAAGCCCAAGACCAATCAACAATTCACTTTGGTCAAAGTCATTTTGTGGTACTGAAATAAAGAATCGTTTAAAAATAAAGTTTTATATTTTAGTAACGCGTTCGCAATAACTATCTGTTTTTCTCTACTGCCTGAGCTGCTGGACCTCGTTATTTTTATTGCCCATAGCGCTGCTATGGGCGCAAAAAATGCCTCGCCCAGCAATTCATGCATATGACCAAACCGGAAACTTATTTTGAAAGCGTTACTTAACAAATATTTTGTTGGTAGGAAAGACAGGGTAATATCCAGTAGATAGCGGCAAGCCAATTATATACAGGAGGAGGTTTACACTTTTGAAGGTCAAACCTTGTTTGTCGAGCACCAAACCACTTCAAAAAGCACCTAAATTCTATTAAGGGACGGACCAAAAATAAAGCATTCACCCCATTTTTTGCTCAAAAATACCCACTAATGGGTATTGTTTGCTCCTACGCATTCTGATAATTTTGCAACATCAATCAACAACACATACTGAACATTATAAAGATTATCAATTAAACGGCTACAATGAAAAACGATATTGCATACGACTTACTAAAGAAAAATCCTTATCAACTCATATGCACTTCCGAATTCCAACAAAGTATCCTCAAAATTGCCCGAAAATTCAAACAAAGAGGGAGTTTCGCCCAAGAGAGTGAAGAAGACATTACCCAAGAGATCACTATCCAGATTATGGAGCGAAAAATCACTTACATGCAAAAAAAATATCAGCCCGATTTTGGGGATTTAAAGCAATATTTTGAAAGAATAGCATATAACATCGCCGTAGAATTGGTCAATGTTGCCAATCATCGGCAAAAACTACATCAACCAATGGATGCAGTCTGTACCTCAACAATGACTACTCAGGAAGGTACACAAGAACTCATACAAAATGAACTACAACAGGTAAATAAGTTTTTGGCCAGTTTTCCTCGTCAAAAACCCAAATTATTGTTGTTGATGAAGTTGTACAGCCGCACCATCATTGAATCAAAAGATATTTTAAACTTCAAACCATCGGCCACCCCAAAAGAAATTCAACACCTCCTGGTTATTTTTGGGAAAAACTATGCTGCCCATGAAGATGGCTACCTGTATAGTCAGATTTGTCAGTTTATGAACGATGCTGAGGGAAAAACAAACTCATCGGATACTTTACGTAAATGGCTGAGTATAAGAATAAATGACCTTAGGAAATGGATGAATCAGCATTCGTCATTCAAGTACGACAAAGAGGCGGTCAGGAACTTGATCCAGGTATTTTTCACGAAAAACCTACTGCTTTTTTGATTTTTCAAAGGCTATAACTTGGAGGCCTTACAGACAAAGATGGGGGAGCCTTCGGCCAAAAATGTAGATGTTGGAGAGGTTTCCAAATAAGGTTGAAAGGTTTCGCCGTACAATCGGGCAAAATCGCACTGTAAATCCAAATCATTCATTTTGTATACTTCCCAGGTTGGGTGCCCCACTTCATACTCCAATGTTTGGTGCTTGTGATTGGCCGCATACCCCCAATAATGTTCGGCAATGAATTCTTCCTGTGAACCGACAATCAATGGTTGGCTAACTGGTGCCGCAGTGACTTTCATCGATTGCCAGTCTCCGGCCAATTTCCATTCATAGGTCACCGAAAGCTGCTCTTGGGTATGCACAATTTCGTGCCTCATCGGAAGCGAAACATAGTTTTCATTGAACCGCCAGTTGGCAATATTTGCAATCATCCATTTGGGCACAATTTCTTTGATAAAAACGACTCCTCTGCGCCATTCGTTCTGGTATTTGTACCGTACATAAAAGCGTAGGTTTACTTCTTCGAAATTGACATGAAAAGGAAATTTAATGCCCAACACTCTGGTATTGAGAAACATAAACCCTACTAGACTCACGTAAGTCTTGCCATTCCAAAAGTCGATTTCAGTATGGGGAGGTACAAACGGCTGCAAAACTTTGGGGTCTATTTCATAATTGACCATGATCAATTTTCGCCATTCGGCAGTCAAAAACTTTGGGCGAGGTTTGCGAATGGCTTCCATACAATCAAGATTTAAATAGGTACACTGAGAAAAGCAAAAATCAGGAAATGACCGTCACTCCGTTACGTAAATCGATGAATTGCTGATTGGGTTCTAGCCCGTGGACGTCTTCGGACAATTCGGGTTTGATACGATGCACAAAATACATATCTATTTCACCTTTGCCTTTTGCCGATATTTTGCCTCGGTGTTCGCACTCAAAAAAATCTTTGATCAAAGAATAAGTTTTACCTGAGATATTGACTTTACCCACCTCTCCGCTCGACTCCATTCTACTGGCAGTATTTACCGTATCGCCCCACACATCGTAAGCAAATTTTTTCTTTCCAATCACTCCAGCAATGAGTTTTCCAGTATTGATTCCCAAGCGCA
>CALDJV010000834.1 GCA_937899305.1 uncultured Cytophagaceae bacterium | reverse complement strand
TAGTGGCCAGAGATCAGCTAAATGGATTAAGTTATTTTTGTAGTTTTACTAAGTACTGTGAAACACAAGTTTTTGCTACTTCATAGTGCTACTAAAATGAAAAACCCCGAACGATTCCACGTCCGGGGTTTACCATATCTTACAACAACAAGTTTTATTTTGAACTCACCTTGAGTTTTTGTCCTGGAAATAAAACACTGCGGTTATTCAAATTATTCATTTTCTTTAAGCGTTCAATTGTCAAGCCTTTGTATTTGCGAGTGATTTTCCAAAGTGTATCGCCAGGTGCTACTCGGTGGTAACGCGCTTTGATTGATTGAGCGCTGAAGCTTGTTCTTCTTCTTTTGATACTTTTATTAATACTTGTTTTACGTTCTTTAGCTTTGGCCTCGTTTCGTTTATCTTTATCGGTTTGGGCTACCAGTTGTTGATACTCTCCCTGAATGTTTTTGGCTTGTTTGCCATAGAATGAGGGAGTAGAAGTCAAGGCTTCTTTTGTTTCCTTTTCGGTTTTCTTTTTTTGGATTGGCGCTGACTTGCTCTTGGCTTTTTGAGGAGTTATGGTTGGCTGAGACACTACCTTAGCTACTACCTTGCTTTCCTTGATTGCAACTTTTGTTTTGTCGGTATTTTTCTTGTCCTTGGCATTCATTTCGTGCACTGCTGCCACAAACTGTTGCCCCAATTTAGAGCGCTTACGACGGGGTGGTTTGCTGTAAATCACCAATTTTTGGTTTGGAAATATGGTATTGGAACGTAGGCGATTCCATACTCTTAGATAAGCCACCGAAGTACCATAACGCAAGGCAATCAAGGCCAATGATTCTCCAGGTTTTACCCGGTGTATTTTTCGAGCTTTGCCATAGGCATTGTTGTAGCCTGCCGTATAACCCAAACCACGACGAGAATAACTGCGTGAAGAAGCAATGATTTTTCCGCGATATTGGTTTACTACATCACGCTTATTGGCTGGAAAACGTAATGGATAATTTCTTTTATAATTTGGAATGGCATTCTTTTTCAAGTGCGCATTTAGGATTTGTATCACTCCAAAAGGAACGTCTATCTGGTGGGCAAACTGACGTAAGTTTACAAAACGACTTACCAAAATGGTGTCAGAAGGAATAGGAGGAACAGGACGTTTTGCGTAAATATTGTGCTTGTCAGCGTAGTTCATCACATAGGTAACGCCAATAAATGCGGGTACATATCCGCGGGTTTCACGGGGAAGGTATTTATAAATCTTCCAAAAGTTATTTTTTCCACCTGCTTTTTTCACTGCCCAATCTACGCGTCCTGGCCCGCAATTATAAGCCGCCAAAGCCAGTTGCCAGTCACCGTGGTAGTTGTACAAAAATTTCAAATAACGACAAGCTGCATCAGTAGCCTTGTAAATATCATAGCGTTCGTCTATGTACCAGTCTTGCTTCAAACCATACTCACGCCCTGTACTGGGTATAAATTGCCACAAGCCAGCTGCAGCGGCCCAAGACACGGCTCGAGGGCGAAGTGCTGATTCTACAATAGGCAGATATTTTAGCTCAACCGGCATATTGTGACGTTTGAGTGCTTCCTCGAAAATGGGAAAATAAAATGAGCTTTTCTCGAGTAACTGTTGGGTAGTCATTCGATTTTTAATCAAGTAAAACTTTACCCAACGGATAATTTCTTTGCTGTAAGTAAGGTTGATGGTCGTCTTGATACAAGACAAACGGTCTTTGATTACATCCTCGTGGAGTTGAGGGACGTAATTTTCGGGGAATTCAGGAGCTTTATCTGAATTTTCTTGAATAATAGGGGGAGTTTTGGTTACCCGATCAACTTTGGACGTATCAGGTTCTGCCTGAGCGTTGAGGGCAATAAAAACAATGAAACATAAGCTGGTCAGAAACTTTGTGGTGATTCGTAAACACATAGTTTTTATGAAATTGGGTTTAAGTATCGTTCGAAGATCACAGCGCACAGGTATAGGCGCATTTAAGGGAGTTTACGGGCGCAAAACTAACTATATTTTGCTAATTCTCTAATAAATATCGAGAAAAAGACAACAAATTTTCCTCATTGTACGTAGCGGCCATCACTTGTAGCCCAATAGGGAGCCCATTATTGGCTTGACCATTGGGAATAGAAATGGCTGGAATACCAACTACGTTGGCCTGCACAGTAAACAAATCCTCAAGATACATTTGTACTAGATTGTCATTATGCGCTCCAATTTTAAAAGCAGTGTTGGGTGTAGTGGGCAACACGATGAAGTCATATTCCTGAAACAATTGATCAGTGGCTTCTTTGATGAGCCTTCTCACCTGTTGTGCTTTGGTATAATAAGCATCATAGTAACTGGCACTCAATACGAAGGTACCTAACATGATTCTTCGTTTTACTTCTGGGCCAAAACCCTCGGTACGGGTTTGAGTGTACATCTCTAGTAGATCTTCGCTAGAAGAACTTCGAAAACCATACCGAACTCCATCATACCGGGCAAGGTTTGAACTGGCTTCGGCTGTAGTTAAGATATAATAGGTGGGTAAGATGTATTCCAGTAAGGGAAAATCAACTGCTTCGACCGAATGGCCTTGTTGCTTCAGAAATTGTAACTTTGCTTGGGTAGCGTTTTTTACCTCCTCGTTCAAGCCGTCACTTTCCAGCGTTTCTTTGAGGTACGCTATTTTTACTTTTTTATCGAATGATAAATGTTGAGAATACGAAGGAACTGGTTGTTGCCCTACGGTGGCGTCAAATTCATCGGGACCAGCCATCACTTCCAATACCAAGGCGACGTCGTCAATGTTTTTGCCAAAAATACCAATACAATCGAAAGAAGAAGCATAAGCGGCCAAACCATAGCGAGAAATGCGACCGTAGCTGGGTTTGAGACCTACTACCCCACAAAAAGCGGCTGGTTGCCGCACCGAACCGCCTGTGTCGGTGCCCAAAGAGACCAAGCACATATCGGCTTGTACTGCTACTGCTGAACCTCCCGAGGAGCCTCCTGGTACATAATCGGGGTTGGCTGCATTGCGTACGACCCCATAGGCTGAATTTTCGTTGGAGGAACCCATCGCAAATTCATCGCAGTTTTGGCGACCAATGATGATGGCATCCTCGGCGAGCAATCGCTGTACTGCAGTGGCAGTAAACTGGGAATCAAACCCTTCCAGTATTTTACTAGAGCATTGCAAAGGGTGATTTTCGTAGCACAGTACATCTTTGATACCTACTACCAGGCCAGCTAATTTTCCTGCTCGATTTTCTGCAATTTTTTGATCTATCAATCGAGCGCGATCCAATGCTTCTTGGTCGTAAGTGTCCAGAAAAGCATTGAGGTGGGCTTGTTGTTGAATGTTGGTGAGGTAATGTTCTACCAACTGGATACATGTAAGAGGGCCATCCTGCAACTCTTGCCGGATGGCCTCTAAAGAATCAAACTCTTTCAATGATATCAGTTAATTTATCAGTGACTTATTTAACCGGAGTTTTGGTACTCGCCTTGCGACGGGTAGCTGTGTTTGAAGGTCTTGCTTCATCTTCTACGTTTACACTCTCCTCCAAATTATCGCGCACCTCTTTAGTCGCATCTTTAAATTCGCGGATACCTTTACCTAAACCTCTCGCCAATTCTGGGATCTTTTTTGCCCCAAATAGCAACAAGATGGCCAACATGATAAAAATTAATTCTGGACCACCTAGGTTAAAAAAAGCAAAGATGTTCATCAATTCCATAAATATATTTGGTTTAAATGGTGATTCTACTTAACAATTATGAACAAATAATAATACCTGATCAATAAATTTATTGCAAAAGATGATATGATGCCACACCATCAGTTGGTTTGAATTTATCTGGTCAATTATACAAGCAATTAACATAACAACGGCCAAAGAAGCCTTGTTTGTCAAACACAAGAATAATTTTTGACAAATATACAAATAAATCGTGAGTACAAACACTTTTAATCGATTGTGGTCTACATATCACTGGTTTAGTGCATAATTTTTTTGGTTGGGAGTTTTCTTTAGTTGGTAGTTTTGTTTAGTCGATAGTCCACGGTCCATAGTCCACAGTAGCGGAAAGCGGAACAATTGATTTTTAGTCCACAGTCGACGGTCCAATGCTGTTTCCTTAAAGATTATCGGAGCAAAATCATTGCTTCGCTCGCGGGTGGGTAGACAGCATGGAAGGAGGGTGCATTGGCCTTGCGCGGTGGCATATGCTGTCGAGGCTTTTTTACTTTATTTTCCTTGTATGATACAAAAGGAAAAAATGAAGCCGCCGGAGGCAATCGAGTCAAAATCAGAGAAGATAACCTAAAAACACTCCTTTATTCTTACTTAATGTCTGTTTA
>CALDJV010000833.1 GCA_937899305.1 uncultured Cytophagaceae bacterium | reverse complement strand
CTAAATAAGCACTGAAGTAATCAAAGTATGCAATACATGCCTAAATTTTTGGGAGTTTGGATGTTCTTTTTGATGTTGGCCACCCTTCAACACGCCTGGGGACAGGTGCCTCCGGCCGATACTACCCAAAAGTTTGCCCGAGATTCGGTAGAAGTACGCTTGGGAGACTCTACCCGCAATGACACCAATCGGCGTCGTAACCCTCAAGCCAAAGGAGATATCAGGAGCACTATTAAATACGATGCACGAGATTCGGTCATGTTGGACATTACTGGACAAATCATGTATCTATATGGAGAAGCCAAGGTAGTATATGGAGATACCAAACTGGATGCAGCCTACATTGAGGTAAACATGAAAACCAACATCATCAAGGCCAGGGCGGTAACCGATACCAGCGGGAAAGTAGTGGGGCGTCCGGTATTTTCAGATAAGGCAGGTTCCTACGAGGCCGACTCTATGATTTATAACTACAAAACCCGCAAGGGAATCATCAACCGAGTAGTGACCAAACAAGGCGAAGGCTACATTGTATTAGAAAAGGCCAAGAAAAACGCACAAAATGTCACCTTTGGGCGCAATGGGTATTTTACTACCTGTAATTTGGCCAGGCCTCATTTTCATATCCAATCTCGCCGACTCAAACTCATCCCGGAAAAACAAATTGTTACTGGGTTGTTCAATTTATACGTCAATGATGCTCCTACCCCACTGGGATTTTTGTTTGGAATATTTCCTTTCACTACTCGGAATACTTCAGGAATCATCATTCCTACTTATGGAGAAGAACGAGAGCGGGGATTTTTCTTCCGGCAAGGAGGATATTATTGGGCGGTGAGTCCTTATGTAGGGATTACCTTTTTGAGTGATTTTTACACCAATGGAAGCTGGGGAGTAAGCATGCGTACCGAATATAAAAAACGGTACCGATACAGCGGCCGGGCTTCGTTGGCTTTCAATAAAAACATCACTGGCGATGAAGTCAATCGAGCCATTTCAGAAGATTTTTGGATTACCTGGAACCACGCTCCTATTCCTAGGGGAACCAGTCGTTTTTCGGCCTCAGTAAGAGCCGGTTCGTCAAGTTACAATACCAACAACACCTTTCAGACCCAGAATCGTTTGTCTAATAACTTTACCTCTAACGTTTCATATAGCAATACTTACAGCATAGGAGATGTACAGTTTAACTTGGGGCTCAATGCTCGGCACAACCAAAATGTACAAACGGGTATTATGAATATGGATTTGCCAGATGTAAGTTTACAAATGGCCCGGGTGTTTCCATTCAAGAAAAGCGGACAAGCCGCCAAAAACGCGTTCCAAAACCTGAGTTTGACGTACACCCTTACCAGCAAGGTTACACTTACCAACTCGCCCTTGTCTACCAGTACAACGTTTATCCCTCGTAGCGGAGAAACGGTGAGCGATTCTATTGAGTTTAACCCTTCTAACCTTCCTGAATTGGCTCGTAGAGGTGGTTTTGGAATACGCCACAGTATTCCAATCAGTACCAACTTTAAATTATTGAAGTACATCAATGTGACTCCTTCGGTGGCATATGAAGAATGGTGGTACCCACAAAAGTTACAATACCAATATGATCCTACTAAAGATGTAGTGTTGGTAGATACCTTGAGCGGTTTTGCCCGTGGTTACTCGTATCGGGGTAGCATTGCATTCAATACTCGAATCTATGGACTGTTCCAAAACATTCGGTTTTTAGGTAAAAATGTCGAGGGCATTCGCCACATTATGAACCCCTCAGTCACCTTCAGTTATTCACCTGATTTTCGGGAAGAAAGGTTTGGTGCTTTTCAAACGGTACAAACCAGGGCCAATACAGAACCAACTGCGGTATCGAGATTTCAAGGATCTCCGTTTATTTTTGGGGGACCGGGTGGGGCGGCCTCTGCGGTCATGAGTTTCGCCCTGAGCAATACATTCGAGATGAAAGTGAAGAATCTTCAGGATACTACCGGAAAAAACCCCAGCAAAAAGGTCAAATTGTTAGAAAACCTCTCCTTTGCGACTTCATACAACTTTCTGGCCGACTCTTTTAACCTGAGTCCTGTGTCAATCAATGCTCGAACCCGTATTTTAGATTTTATCGACTTGAATATGACTGGATCTTACGATCCCTATACTTGGGAGCTTGTCAGTAACGAAGGGGGAACATTGGTGCAACAACAACGGGATGTATTTGGGTGGAATCGAGACCTGACCATTACCAATCCTACCATTGGAGGTCAGCTTCGCAGTGCCAGTATTGCATTGGGAGCCAATTTTACCCCACAAGCCTTCCGCAAAAAACGGCAAGCCAAAATACAAAAGTTACGAGATACCGCCCAAGACACGGAACTCAGGCAGAGGCAGATCATGAATAATGCCGATGCCTATGTCGACTTTGACATCCCGTGGCGTCTCAATATTAATTTCAACATGGCCTATAACAAGACTGGTTTTCAAAAAAGTACGGTGACCCGAACTCTCAATTTCAATGGAGATGTCAGCATTACCAAAACCTGGAAAGTAAGTGTGACTTCGGGTTATGACTTTGAAGCCAAAAATCTTTCTTATACGACGCTTGATCTCTACAAAGACCTCCACTGCTGGGAAATGCGCTTTAGTTGGATTCCTTTTGGTCAGTTTCAGTCCTTTAGTTTTGATCTTAAAGTAAAAGCAGCCATTCTACAAGACCTCAAATTGAGTCGTCGTCGCAGTTGGTTTGACCGATAATTGGCTCAATGATTAAAGGCAAATAAAGCATGGCTTACTGGGTACGCCAATCCCACAGAATAACATCCCATTCCTCACCACGGGGATCGGTATAACGGTGCAGTAGCTCAAAGCCTACTCTTTGGTGGGCCTTGATAGAACGGGTATTACGGGTAGCCACTTCAGTGACTACAAAATCGTATTTCTGATGATAATATTGCTTTAGTCCTTGATACATTCCATCAAATATGCCTCGCCCTCGATGGTCTTTGGCAACGCATACCTGTCCCATCACAAAATATTGATAGGTAGTCAATGATTTATTTTGGTAGCTTAGGCCATCCAGCAGGGCAAACATGGGTTGCAGTACCGGAACACGGTCTTGAAAGCTCGCCAACATCACCAAACAATAGCCTACCACCTGTTGCTGATCTTTGGCAATGACGTGGGCCTCGGCGTCGTTCATCGCTTTCAACAGTTCAAAATCATGTTCTACCGTCACAAAACCCTGGCTCTGGGCCTCGGGTGCGGAGATGTTTTGGGGTAAGTTACTTTTTTGTAAATCCAGCAATTGGTCAATCTCAGCTGGAGTAGTAAGCAGGGTATAATTGATTGGAGTCATTTTTTTTAGTTTATCATC
>CALDJV010000832.1 GCA_937899305.1 uncultured Cytophagaceae bacterium | reverse complement strand
TAACCTTCTCTTTTATGAGTTTTTCTCAAGACAACTTACCCTTATGTACCTCTTTGAAAGACCTCAAAGGCAATGAGGGGAAACAAGTATTGGTTTTTGGTGAGTTGGTGCGGCATCATCAATTGCCTCATCACCCTTATGTTTTACTACTCGACAACAACGAGTGGATATTTTTAGGAAACGAGGATTTTTTTGCTGGCAAACCTGCTCAAACTGCTTTCATTTTGATCAAAGGCCAAGTGAGGGCGAGCAATCCGGGCTTCCAATTGGCCAATTTCACCAACAAGCCTTTGCCTCCTGAGGTATTTATTGATGCCAGTAAACCACCCCTGGTCAAAGAGCCTGAACAAGTTATTCGGGCCCACCCGTTTGTCGAGAAAGTAGAGAAAGTACAGGCCATTCCTACTTGTGGTTCCTGGGCCGATATTGAGCAAAATTTAGATCGTTGGGTAGTTGTATATGGATTGCTCTCCAACAAAGGGCGACAAAAAATTACTTTTCGTACCAGCCATGAAAAACCTTGGGCCCAGTTTGAGATGCGAGAAGCAAGTCATTTTGAGAAAGGGAAAAATCAGCCGGGAATGGCGATTGTTAAGTTTGCCAAGGCCAATCAGCCTCCTGAAGCTACGTTGTTACAACGCGTATTTCCGGTTTGTGAAACCGCAACTGATTTTCGCCAGCATCGAGGACAATTGGTCGCGTTTTCAGGCAAAGTGAAAAAGCAAGGGAGGTTCAGGGTAAACCGCAACACTTGGCTTTACATTTACTCATTGCCAAGCGGGCTGGATATTGATGAAGTCGAAGGAAAAAAAATACGATTCATTACCCGTATTTTTCATTATAGTGTGCCTCATTTTTTTGAGCTACCGTTGTTCTTCAACTACCTTGCCTTTGGGCAAGTTGGATACATCAAAAACGGATTGTGGTGTGAGGTAAGCGACTAAGTATTGGAGTTTGAATGGCATCATCCCCACAAATCAGGGGTAAAACCTGAGATATGCCCTTGTTCGAAATGCATGGCCTGAGGGCGATCTTGGGTCAAAAACATGGGGCCATCCAGGTCTACAAAATCACAGTACTGGGCAATTACAAATCCGGGGGCCATTGCCAGTGAAGTACCTACCATATTGCCCACCATCAACTTTAAATTTTTGGCTTTAGCTGCTTTGACCAAGCGCAGGGCTTCGGTCAACCCTCCAGTTTTGTCCAGTTTGATATTAATCATTTGATAACGGTTGGCGGCTTGAGCCAGCTCACTGGTATCCAGGCAAGATTCATCGCCACACAAAGGAATGGGAGTAGTGTAATTCTCTAGAGCTTCATCGTTGCCTCGGGGAAGTGGCTGCTCAATCATTTTTATCCCAAGGGCTTTGAACTGGGGCGCCAATGCCACCAATTGTTCAAAAGTCCATCCTTGGTTGGCATCTACCACAATGTCGGCATCAGGGCGTGCTGCACATACCGCTTTAATGCGTTCCAGTGGAATATCTCCGTTGAGCTTTACTTTGATCTTGGGAGTAGCCAATGTTTTTGCCTTGGCCGCCATATGGGCTGGAGTATCGATGCTAATGGTGTTGACAGTAGTCACTGGGTGAGGTACCAAATCTAACAATTCCCAAATGGTTTTGCCAGTTTTTTTTGCTTCCAAATCCCACAAAGCACAATCTATGGCATTACGAGCCCCTCCGGCTGGCATCAGGCTTAGTAAATCTTCTCGAGTGGCTCCTTGCGCTACTTTTGTCATCATGGCTTCGGCCTGTTGCCTCATTTTTTCACCTCGATCGTCCAAATAAAATACCCCTGCACTTTCTCCCCGACCCGTAAAGCCATCTTCGGTAATGGTGACCAGTAAAAGCTCACTTTGGGTCATGGTGCGCCCCGTAATAACAAAAGGTTCACGATAAGGCCAGGTTTCTAAAGTACAGGTGATTTGCCGCATAATGATTTAATGGTTTTATTTTTCTATTGTTGGTTCCTTCGGCTTCGCTCAGGACTAAAGGTTCCGCTGCGCTCATTGTTAAATGGTTTCGCGACGCGATGATTATATTCGAGTTCCTTCGACTCTGCTCAGGACTATAGGTTGCGCCTACGGCTAATGGTTGTATGGCTAAATGGTTGCGCAAGGCGTCCACTTTTCACTTTACGTTTTTCATTTTTCACT
>CALDJV010000831.1 GCA_937899305.1 uncultured Cytophagaceae bacterium | reverse complement strand
TTTAATTAGTTGAATAATAAAGGTTCATGTTTTGGACCGTGTCCTCCATTACTGCGAGAACAAAATATCATACACATCAAGTTTTTAGGGTCATTTTGGTCAAATCGCCAGTTGGTTTGCACATATCCATCCTCATCAATATCGGCCTCCTTCAATTCTTCATTGCGATAGGGTTTGATGGTCAAGGTTCGGGTTACTGGATCACAGGTTTCTACCAATACTTCATCATCTTGTACATCAAAGTGGTCGTGGAGTAAGGTGAGGCCAAAGCGGTCGATGGCATTTCTTTCTCTCAATACTTCTCTAATCAAAGCCAAGGTTTCGCGGTCGTCGTCAGTGAAAGGGTCTACTACATCAATGTCTTTAAGCGCAGTATAAGGATTAACAGTATTCACTGGAGTTTCAAGGGTAAGAGTATTTTCTTCGAGTAGCATATCCAATATATTTATAAAGTTGAAAATCTGTTATTTTAAGTTGTTTTGCCTAGTTAGTGTAGCATTTGTCGAAAGTGTGAGGGTAAGTGGTGAAGTTTTTTTCAAAAAAAATAAACTTTTTTTGTAAGTATTTGATAATCAGTACATAAAAAAGTCAGAAATTTTTTAAAAAATTTCTGACTTTACCCAAAAATACGATAATTTCTACTGTTGCCTACGCTATTTTTTCTTGCGCAAAGGCAATATGGCAGACTCCCGGTATTGCAAAGGTACCGTGTCTTGAGGGGTGACTAGAGCATATTCTCCCTGGCGAGGATTGAAAAGCAAATGCAGTTTTTGGGGATTGCCTATGGACCCATAAAACCGCAACGTATCCTGAAACTGATAGAATACTTGTTGTTGGGGTTGGTTAGCTTCAGGCAAGCGGTTGTAAAAATACACCAAACGAAAGTGAGTATTGGTCTCCAGTCTTTTGCCGTACCCCAGGCCTTGGTTGAACCGAAGCTCGGGTAAAGAATCGAGCCTTTTGGATAGGGGAGGCAATGACAAGGGAGAAGCAGTTTGCAATTTTGGGTCCTTGTTTGCGGAGGGCTGCTTGGTCTGCTTGCCTCCAAATTGTATGGTTGATGTATTGGAGGGAGCAGTGGTTTCGCTCAACGTATCCGAGGTTTTGTTTGGGAAGCGGGCTTGGTTTTGCACCACGGTAGTGGGTAACTTCATGGCCTGGGCAGTAGAGGCTTTATCGGCCGACAAATGATGCGCATATCGGTATTGTTTGGCCACCAATACCCCTCCAGTGATCAAAGCCCCACCTGCAATCAATAAAATGATCCAGTTTTTCCAACCATTGTTACGACGATTTCGGGCATAGGTTTGCTTGGCAGTTTGCCGGATAAACTCCTTTTGTTCCAGGGCGACCTCTTCAAAAATATCTTCTATTTCTTGAAAGTGGAGCGCATCCTCGATGTTGTCCAAAATCTCACGCTGTAAGGCGACTTCGTTCCTCAGCGTGGTGTTTTTGGCCATCAAGGCTTCAAATTCCTGGGTGTCTTGTGCCGATAGCTCACCCTGAATGTACTGTTGAATGAGCTGTTCTCGATTCGAATTATTGATCATTTCTGGGGTTTTTTAGGGTTGAATAAATACTTCTTAATTTCTTAATGCACAAGTTGGCCCGCTGGCGAATCGCAGTAGGCGCTGCTTTTTCTTCCTCAGCAATTTCTTTCCAGGAGGCATTGGAGTAATAATATTCTTTGATAAGCCCTTGGCATTTAGGGTCCAGCTTGACAATGGCATGTTGCAAGGTTTGTACTTTGTCGTCTTTAGTGAGGGTTTCTTCATACACTTCCTGGCTTACCCGGTGTTCGTGCTTGGGCGATATGCCCCCCAGGTTGAATAAGGACTTACGACTGTTTTCTGACTTTTTGGACTGAATGCGCTGGGCGATGCTGTAAAAATAAGTACTGAGCTGACTTGTTTTCAGGCTCCATTGAGGGTTTTGTACGCTACGGTACAAGGCTACAAAGGAATCCCGAAACAACTCGGTAGCATTGCTTTCAGTTTCAGCAGGCGATGCAGAGTAAGCCAGTACAATCTTGCATAGGTTGGCAAAGTTTCGTTCTAGCAATACCTTGGTTGCCTGGTTACGCTGGAGCTTGGTGCCCCCTCGCAAATGATGGATAATTTCTTGATCTTTCATTCGTATTAAATGTTTCAAAGTGGCACAGAATACCCCAGCAAAGGATGGAGTACTGGCGTATTCCGTTTTGTAGTATCATTTTGTATAGTAAATAGCGATTTGCACTGGTTTTTTGGTTGGATAGACCAAAAATCAACTTAAATCAGATATTCACTCAATTTTACGATAAATCATCCATCCTACGACAGTGTTTTGCCAAGTTTCTACGATTAAATGTTGATTTTCGTAGAGGTAGAAGTTTCCTAACAAGTGAGAAGGGGCCGAGTTTTTTGCCAACAACTGGGCTACCGGATCTCCTGGTTTGATGCCTACACCGGGGAGAGGTTGGTTTTGCAACGACGAAAAACCAACTTGATATTTTATCAGCTGCTTTGGACCATCTTCTTCCTCGGGGTCGATTTCTTCAAATTTTAGTTTGACCAACCGATACCCTGAAGACAGCAATTGTTTGGCTGGTTTTATTTCAAAATAAGGCTGCATATTGATCACCGTTTTACCAAATGATGTCTTCTCTTGAGTAAAGAGGATATTTTTAGTCTGCTTGGGCGTTCTGGTAGGGCTTTCATTGCAAGTACATTTCTTTTGCACATTGGCGATGATGTCGGCCACTTCATAAGATTTTAGGCTGGCAATGATTTTATTGAAATCTAATTCTGGATTGGATTTTAGCATTGTATTGTAAATTTCATAGTTACAATGCGCAATGTAATTGCTCTTGTCAGCGGTAGCCAGTTTAAAATATTGCTCCGCTTTGGCAGGTTCATTTTTGAGGGCGTGGGCCAGGGCCAGTAAATTACTGGCTTGAGACGACAACTTACCCGCTTTGTTTTTGAGCTCTAGCAGGTTTTCAATGGCTGAGCCATATTTTTTTTTCAAAATTTGCAAGCAAGCCAAATTCAAATGGGCTGAAGTGTATGCTTTTTTGAGACGAATGGCTTTGCGAAGTAAAATTTCTGATTTTTCGTACAACTGGGGCAAATTTGCCCCAACCGCCTGATGAGAGCGTAGGCTGGTATGGCCATCAAACTCGAACGGAAACAAAAAAATACGCTGGTACAAGGGTTTTACCTGGGTGATTTTTCTCAAATATGCCACTGCCAAGTTGTTACACACTTCGGCACTTTTGAAATGCTTGTTGAAAATAAACTCCAGGCAAGCAATGGATTGATCGGTTTTGCCCATCGCAAATAAAAATTTAGCAGTATTGAATACTTCAGCGAGATTAAAATCCTGGATTTCCTGAATTTTTTGCAACCCCAGTTTTTTTCGTTCGGCTTTTTTGGGGTAATGCGGAATACTCTCGCTGAGTTGGTATACCTCGTATACTTTGTCTAACAAACGAGCGTACAGTGCTGGAGTAATTTTGTATCCAGCTACGTGCGAATAAAAACAACCCCAACGATCTGCATCTTTTTCGTAAGTTTTGAGATCGTTGAGGTCATCTGGAGTATGCCTCAAATAATGATGAGCCATTTCGTGCCCCAATACAAAAGCCAACACCACGGAGGCATCTTTACCAAACGACTGACTAATTTCCAACATTCGATGATCTAACGTAATGATGGGCTTTTGATAGTTGGTATACATCGCAGGTTGTTGCATTTGTTTACTTAG
>CALDJV010000830.1 GCA_937899305.1 uncultured Cytophagaceae bacterium | reverse complement strand
TAAAAAGATTATTGTAAGCAATAAATTCTTGAAAATCTTCAAACATACGAAAATATGAACATGCAAAATACCCCGTTTAACCTGGCCCAATGTATAGAGCACGCTGGGAAGTATTTTAGCCACCAAAAAGTGATTACCCGCAAAGTAGAAGATGATACCCTCCACGAAAGTACCTATGCTGAAGTATTGCAAAGAGTAAGGCAGTTGGCCAATGCCCTCCAGAAATTGGGCGTAAAACAAGGTGATCGAGTGGGCACCATTGCCTTGAATACTTACCGCCATTTAGAGGCTTGGTACGCGATTTCAGGCCAAGGAGCCGTTTGCCACACCATCAATCCTCGTTTGTCACCAGCTCAAATGATTTACATCATCAACCATGCGGAGGATCGCTTTATTTTTGTAGACCATATTTTCTGGCCATTGATTGAAAAATTGCATCCCAACTTTCCCAAGGTAGAAGGCTACATTGTGTTGACGGACAAGGAACATATGCCTACTACTGCGCACGATGTAAAACTGTATTGTTACGAAGAGCTTATCCAGGACGAACCTACCGAATTTGCCTGGCCCGAGTTTGACGAAAACAGCGGCTCGTCGTTGTGCTATACTTCAGGAACTACTGGAAACCCCAAAGGAGTAATGTATACCCACAAATCTAATTTACTCCATTCTTATGCTGCAGGGTCTACCGATGGTTTTGGCATCAATAGTATGGATACCATTTTGGTGGTAGTGCCTTTGTTTCACGCCAACTCCTGGGGGATTTCTTATTTGGGGCCTATGGTAGGAGCCAACCTGATTTTTCCGGGGAAACGCATGGATGGAGTGGCTATTTTTGAAGTGATTGATCAATACCAAGCGACTTGTGCGGCAGGAGTGCCCACGGTTTGGACCAATCTGCTGGATTTTGCTGATAAAGAAGGACGCAAGATGGAATCACTTCGAGATGTAGTGGTAGGTGGTTCGGCGGCCCCTCCCTGGATGTTTACTGCTTTTAGAGAAAAACACGGGGCAGAATTGCTTCATGCTTGGGGAATGACCGAAACCAGTCCGCTAGGAACAATGAACCGAGCCATTCCGCAGTTAGACGACCTCTCTCCTGAAGAAAAAGCCAAAACCAGAATGAAGCAAGGGCGTCCGGTTTTTGGGATTGATATTAAAATTGTAGATGAGGAAGGCAAAGAACTGCCTCGGGACGGGGAAACTGTGGGACACCTTTTGGTCAAAGGCAATTGGGTGGTACACACTTATTTTGGTGCAGATCAACCTGCGGTGAATGATGAAGGGTGGTTCGATACGGGCGACATGGCCACCATCGATCGTTTTGGTTATATGGAAATTGTAGACCGTTCCAAAGACCTGATCAAATCGGGTGGCGAGTGGATTAGCTCGGTAGACATGGAAAACCTGGCCATGGGGCATCCCGAGGTGTTGATGGCCGCCGCCATTGCTTTGCCTCACAAAAAATGGGGGGAGCGTCCTTTATTGGTGGTCATTCCCAAAGAAGGCCAAAGCCCTACCAAAGAAAGCATCAAAGCCCACCTCAAAAGTGAGTTTGCCGATTGGCAAATCCCCAATGACATCGTATTTGTAGAAGAAATCCCCATGACCGCGACTGGGAAGTTTAGTAAACTCACCCTGCGCGACCAGTTCAAAGATTTTTATGCAGAAACAGAGTAGATTTTTAACCTGAAATATTGAATGATAAGCTGTTGTTACTCAAGTGATGGCAGCTTATTTTTGTTGCTATGAAATACATAAATAAATGGATCATTCTGTCACTATTTTTTGCCAGTTGTGGCAATTCTAATTTATCAGTAAGCCGAATTGGTAAACAAGTAGTTTCTCTTGAGTTAAACCGGGTTTATGTGCAATCTTTTGTCTTTGGCACGACGACTGGGGAGTGCATTTTCAATTGTATGCCAAGATTTAAGCTGACCTACCAACAAGGAAAGTCCATATTGAAGTTGGACAATGCACATCGTCGTTATGATGACTCACTTACGTATGAGATTGATTTGAGCAATGATACTTCAAAAGTGCGTATTGCGAAAGAGTTTTTGCGTAAAATGCCTCCGCAACTTTATAATAACCAGAAAGGAGGACAGAGATTTGGGAGTTGTGTGCCTTGTCGGGATGGAACTGAGGTCAATATACAAATAACATTATCTAATGGAGGAACAAAATATTTTGTGATTAACCCTGATGAATCGCCTGAGCAAGGGGTACCCTATGAAGTATCGATTTATGCCAAGGAGGTAATGAGAAAGGTACAAAGAGTGCTTCTTCGGGAGTGGCATCCTTTACTGAAATACCAAGAAATAATAGAAGGTACCAATTAGTTGATTTTAAGACTGGGCTACGAATCAATGATAAAATACATACGCAACATAAATGGCCGTAACAATGCCAATGAGGTCAGCCAATAGCCCACAAGTGGCTGCATAACGGGTTTTTTTGATGTTGATGGCCCCAAAATAAATGGCCAAAATGTACAACGTGGTATCAGTAGTACCCTGAAAGATAGACACCAATCTTCCTTGGAAACTATCTACTCCATAATGATTCATGGTTTCTAACATCATGCCCGTGGCTCCACTGCCACTGAGCGGTTTCATAAAGGCAGTGGGCAATCCCGGTATAAAATCAGCATTCCACCCAGCTTTTAAAACCAGTTTTTCTAAGGTAGAAGTGATGATTTCTAACGCTCCTGACTCTTTGAAAACCCCAATGGCAATCATAATTCCGACCAAATAAGGAATGATTTTGATGGCTACATCGAAGCCTTCCTTGGCTCCCTCGATAAAAGACTCGTAGATATTGACCCGCCTAAAGAGCGCCAGGATAATAAAGAACACAATGATGCTAAAGAGAATTAAATTACTAAATACCTTGGATATTTCACTGATGCGTTCTTTGGGCAAACCCGATAAATTGTAAATGATGAGTCCCAATGACCCCAAGATAATGGCCAAATATCCCAACAAAACAGGATCAAGCAAATTGATACGCTGGTACAGCGCAACCAAGATCATCCCAGCAATACCAGTGATGGCAGTAGAGATCAGTATCGGAATGAAAATGTCGGAAGGGTTATCGGCTTGTAATCGAGCCCGATAAATCATCACCGTAAGAGGAATAAAAGTAAGCCCGGTGGTGTTGAGCACTGCAAACATAATTTGAGCGTTGGAAGCCTCGTCTTTTTTGGGGTTGAGCTTTTGCATTTCCTGCATCGCCTTGATTCCCAGTGGGGTTCCGGCATTGTCTAAACCCAGCAGGTTGGCCGAGAGTTTCATAAAGATAGGAGTGATGGCGGGGTGATTGGTTGGTACCTCGGGAAACAAACGACGGAAGAATGGACCAAAAATAAAAGTAAGTAACTTTACTACGCCTGCTTTTTCGCCAATCTTCATGATGCCCAGCCACATGGCCATGGCTCCAGTAAGATGCAAGGCCAAGTCAAATGCCAACGAAGATTGATCAAAGGTAGATTGGATGAGGCGATCGAAAATATCTATGTCGCCTTCAACTATCAGCTTGTAGAGCGCAATGATAAACGCAATTAGGAAAAAAGCAACCCAAATGTAATTTAATACCATTGCAAATGTTGATTTTGTGAGCCAAACGCTCCAACTCAAAATTGATTTTTATGCGTTTGTTTTAATAATTAAAAGCTGACTTACCATTTTTTTGCATTAGTGAGCGGCAAGCATTTTGATTAAGAGGCATATTGCCCAAAAAATCATA
>CALDJV010000829.1 GCA_937899305.1 uncultured Cytophagaceae bacterium | reverse complement strand
AAATAAAAAATACAAAAATAACATTTTTAAAGTTTTACCAAGTTTTCAAAATAAACGTAAATGGTGATGCAAGTCAAACAAGTAATTTTAGGAACATTGTACCTATTATGGGTGGCTACTTCAGTAGTGACCGCTCAGACTGCCAAAGAGTCAAACCTCAAAAAGAGTATTACAATAGAGGGAGTTGTGTATGATCAAGCTACTCGTAAACCATTGGCTTATGCAAATGTAGCCCTGGCCAACAATCAGATAGGAACCATCACCAATGCCACAGGAAAATTCAGGTTATTGATTCCAGCGCGATACCAGCAAGGCACGGTGAAAATCTCTTACATTGGTTATAAAACGGTCAGCTACAAGGTCAGCAAAATGATGAGTCAAAAAGCTTTTTGGCTTCCCGAAGACCCTCGAATGCTCGCCGAAGTCACCATTCAAGGTTTGAAAACCTCCACGATTCTCAAAAAGGCCATCAAAAAAATTCCCGACAACTACTATCAAAAACCATATACCAGCGATGGGTTTTATCGAACCACTGTATTAAAAGACAACCAGGAGTACATTGCCATTGGAGAAGGTTCACTTGAGGTGCATCAAACTCGCCCAGCTCGAAAAAATCAAGTACGACTAAAAAAACTTAGGTCTAGCGAAAACAAGTTCTTTAATGAATGGCTCGGCATTGGGTTGAGTACAACTTCTTTGCTTGATTTTGACATTGTAAATCGATCGAAACGGTTGGGTATCTTGAACAAGAAAGGCTTAAAAAACCACGTGTTTCAGGTGAAAAAGGTGATGCCTTATGAAGATTCTGAGGTATACGTGATTACATTTCATAAAAAAGAAGGGGTGAAGGAGATATGCTACCAGGGAGAATTATGGATAGACACCAAAAGTTTTGCGTTTGTGTATATTGATACAGCCATGGATACCAAAAATACGAAAGGCTATAAAGTGAAATTAGATCGAGTAATTCGCTTGCATTTCAGGTATTTGGGAATCAGTTTCAAATTATTAAAGAAAAGGTTTCGCTATCGTTACAAAAAAATAAACCATACTTACTATCTACAACAAGCAAGTTATGACGCGATGGAGCATTGTGAACGCTTGGGGATGTACGATTTTAAAAGAAGTATAAAAGTAGACTACTTGGTAACCGCGTATCATCCAGAACAAACCCAGCCATTTTCTCAAAAAGAGGTGACCAAATCTAGAAGATGGCAACAAAATCAAGCTACATTTTTTAACGATATCGCTCCCGGTTATTGGGATGCCTACAATATTTTGTTGCCTGAAATTGCTTATGTAGACATTGCTACCAAAATAGAAGCAGCTAACAAAGCGCGTGAGGCAAAAGAACAAGAGAAAGAATCTAGCCCGAAAAAGGAAAAATAAACCAAAAACGGTGATGAAATTGATTCAAGCCTGCTCGATTTTAGTTGAGTAGGCTTTTTGCATATAATCCCCAGAAAGTGAGTGTTTTAAGTGATATTATTTCAGTTGAAGATTTTCTTTTTTCTGATTTTTTTTAGAAGTTATGATAGATAACTTTAAATTCATTAATTCAAAAGTCAGGAAGACTTCTTTCAACTAAAACTTACATAACACGAACATGGCAAAAGAAAAGATGAGTTTGCAACAAAAACTCGATAGTTTGTACAAAAGCAGGGACATCCTGATGGGGAGGATTGATAAAAAATCACTGCAAATTAAAAATACCTACACCCGTGGTATCTTATTTTTGGTAGCTTTCTCTGCTTTGATTTTCTTTCGTGATTTCAAACCTTCGGCTTGGGCCGATGCTTACACCTCTTTTACAAATTGGGAGAAAAAATATGACAAAGGCTTGCTAAATGGAGTGTCTTACCGAGATTTTTTGAACAGCCAAGACTCCGTCACCCAATTGAACCGCTATCAGATTTTGCAACTGATGGATACCTCGGCCTCTGATAATTCACCGATGCTCACCTATTACCAACAACCCAAACAGGGGATTTTACTGGATAGTTTACCCATTATTTCTAAACAAATTGAGAATTTACTGGCCTATCAAAAAGAAATGGTGAAGGACTCAGTAGAATTGCGAAAATTTACCAAGGACTCTACTACAGTAGAAAAAAAGTTTGCAGAATTGGGATTGCAAGTAGGAGACGAGGAAGATGGTCAAGCACTGCCTGCGAATGATTCTCTTTTGCAAACCAAAAAGAAACAGTTGGAAGACATAGATACCGAGGCGGATGGTATTCGGTTGGATTTGAAAACCAAGGACTCTTTGAGTAAAGCATTATTGAAAAAATTGGTAAAAGAGTATCCTCCTATTGCGGTGTGGGCCAACCCTGAAAAAAGCTTCAGTGAACAGGTAAGTTTGATTGATGAAGAGTTTGACGAATATACCCGTGACAGTACCATTACTCCTTGGCTCAATCTTGACAAGACCGCCAAAGAGTGGCAATGGAAGTATAAAACCTGGAAAGTGCTGAATAAAAAAATAGTACCCATTGGGAAAGCCTCGAAAAAAGACACTTTAAATAGCAATGTAATAGAGATTTTGGCCGATTGGGAGAAGATATTCAAATTGCTCAAAGAAAAAGATCAAAATAAAATCAGACAACAGATCATCAAAAATGATAGTTTGTTTGACTACAACAAAAAAGAACTCAAAAAATACATTAACACCGAAAAAAACAAACAAGACAAGCTACAGGTGCCTACTGCTCAGATATCATCTACCAAGATACCTTTGCCGCTCAAGCATATTCTATTAATCTTGCCAGTCATTTATGCCGGTATGGTGCTTTTGATCCAATTGTTACACCTCAAGCGCTCTACTTTTGAGGTGCGTACCGTGTATGTGGAGCAACAAATAGAAGATTACACCGGAGAAGAGTTTTCTCGTACCGATATTTTTGGTGATCAGCGCGAAATAGACCAAAGGAAAAGCAATTGGTATTATGTACGACGGCTCGACTTTACCAAACTGTTCAAACACAATCCTAGTTATTACAAAGATTTCTTTTTCGTGGGAGTAAGCTTCCTTTTCTTTGTTTATTTGATGTACAAATGGGGAACGCTCCTGATTTACAATCCAAGTTTGAGAGGCTGGGGTTGGGGCATTGCTTTTTTGAGCTTGATTGGGTACATCATATTGCGTATTTCGTATCAACGGATTTCGCGCAATGTATTGGAAAAAGAGCGGGCCGAGTACAGTACCGAAGAACGAGAAAAAAGAGCAGAGAAATTTGGGTTAAGTGCTGGCGACCAAGACATTGTGAGTGAATAATATAAATTTCTGAATACTGGCTATTTTTTAGAGGTGCTGTTGTGATGAGCACCTCTCTGAAATATGATTGTGCTTTAATCTTTAACTGACCTTTCGCAGTGATTTTCTTTGGAAATTTCACAAGAAATACAATTGT
>CALDJV010000828.1 GCA_937899305.1 uncultured Cytophagaceae bacterium | reverse complement strand
AACGGCTTCATTACTCAAGTTCTTAACGCTGACAGACTAAATGCCGAATCCAGCTGACGCATTCGTAACTATATTTCTTGTGGGATTTCCAAAGAAAATCACTGCGAAAGGTCAGCTACTATAAATGATACTTGATTAGCATTAATTTTTGCTCTTCTAGCCTGGTTTTTTGAATTTTTTTGTGGTGTCATACTTCCGTCTAGTTGAACCCATAAACAAATAAAAGCATTTTTTCCTTTGGTTGTGACATCTCAAACAAAACAAAAAAGTCTGCGATAAAATCCCGATAATCCCCTCATCCTGGTCATCCTGCTTCAGACAATTTACCCTCAAAAGAAACAAAAAAACTGCTCACATGAATGAACAAGGCTTTACTTTTATTATCTATGATGGATCACAAGCGGATGCTTTCGCCAGTTAGAGAGTCTTCATAAATTCCCGACTTTACTATCTTGCACCCTTCTCGAAAATAGTCTATATTACTAAGCAAATTAGCTAATTTGCAAGATACCAAAAGCTCCTAATCATCTCCAAAACCAATTTGCCGAATGCATTGCCTCTATTGAAGTCCAAAAGGTGGTAGCCCAAAAAGCAGCGGCAAAGTCGGAAGAGTTGTTTCAACGGGCTTTTAAGGGAGAGTTGGTAAAATGAAAAAAACAGTGATATACTAAATTATGCGAAGACTACTAATACTTCTATTGATTACTACAATTAGCTTGGCAACAATTGCTCAACCTCCAATTATTCCCTACCGAAAAGGCGATCAATGGGGGTATTGTAATCCACAAAAAAAAATGTTGCTTGCCGCTCAATATGATTTAACGCAACCGTTTAACAAAAAATCGCTTGCTGTGGTGGTCAAAAATCAGCGACAAGGGCTGGTAAATAGGTCTATTAAAGTGGTATTACCTACTGCTTACCAAGCCATTGCCTATCTTGAAAACAGTAATTACCTCAAGGTACAAAAAAACAACTATTGGGCTTTATTAAGCCCTGAAGGTAAGTTATTAACTGATTTTCGCTATCGTGAGATAGAGCGTGGCTACTGGGACAAATATTTTTTGGTGGTAGAAGTTAAAAAATCAAAGGCAAATTATGGACTAATAAGCTCTTTGGGAAAAGTAGTCATTCCAGCACGTTATCAACGGATTACTCCTTGTAAAATTAAGGGTAAGTATGAAACACCCGAAACTCGTTGGTTTTATGTAGAAAGGCAGGGAAAGGTAGGTGCTTTTTACCTCCCTCAAAGAAAAGAGATGATTCCCACAAAATACCAATCTGTTCTGTTATACCATCAGAGTACTGGTATTTTTACGCTAAGCAAATACCAAAACAAAGTCACACTTTATGGAGCCTGTGATAGTACTCACAAAATCATTGTACCCTTTAAATATGATAAGACGGAAGAATCAAGAGGACAAATCGTGGTATCAAAGAATGGTAAAATGGGATGTTATAACAAATACGGAAAATTAGTGATTCCGATTACTCATGACTTTGTTTCTTACGTAGGAAATGACCTGTATCATGTAAGAAATGGAGATAGTACTGCTGTGGTAGATAAGAATAATCAGTTAGTTGATCTGCAAATACCGCCATACCCAGAAACAATAGAAGTGCCAGACTATGGTGATGATTATTATGAGCAGATGAAGATGCCTAAAATATCGTATAAAGATGGAAAGATAGGCTTTAAGCTCGGTGAAAAAATGATTACCCCTTATAAGTACGATCAGGCCAATGAATTTAAAAAAGGGCTGGCTAAAGTATGGTTTAATGGTAAAGTAGGCTATATTGATGCAAATGGGGTGGAGTACTTCGAAGACTAAATAACCGATCAAATATGTACCTTAATAGATTTGTTGTTACTTTTTTTATCATAGCCATTCTGAGATTACCCAGTTTTGGCCAGCATTTAGGTTATATACGTTTTGAATCACTGCAATTGGCGCTCAAAGATTCCATTAGCCCCAAAGATTTGGTGTTGATACAACGTAACCTGACCGTTTTTCCCCAAGAAATATATCAGGTCAAAAAGCTGTATGGGCTTGCATTATCTTATAACAAGTTCCCTTCATTTCCAATGGAAGTTACCACGTTAACCACACTCAAAAGTTTGGCAATGGCAAACAATCAGTTTGCTTCTATACCTAACGAAATAGGTCAACTGAAAGAATTGCGCGAGCTTGATCTAAGGAATAACCAATTGATTGCCTTGCCTCATGAGATTGGTCGCTTGAAAAAACTGGAAGTGGTATACTTATCTGAGAATCCCTTGTACGTTTTGCCTCAAACAATTGGGAAGCTACAAAACCTTAAAAAGATAGTCTCGGCCAAAACCAATTTACTGACCTTGCCTCGCCAGTTCTATAACCTTAAGAATCTAGAGAGGTTAGAATTACAAGGTAACAAACTCATTGCCTTATCTGATCAAATAAAAAAACTTAAAAATTTAGGATATTTAGGCCTCAGAAACAATCGTCTGACATCTTTGCCCCAAGGAATAGGAAAGCTCTCGAAGCTATATGACCTGAGACTTTCCAGTAACGAATTTAAGGAGGTGCCTGTTGGTATTTATCAACTAAAAAAACTATTTACACTGTATTTTGCTGAGAATCAAGTACAAGCACTAAAACCAGCCATTGGTCAATTGAAAGCGCTAAGATACCTGAATTTTATTGAGAATAAGCTGACCACTATACCAAAAGAAATAG
>CALDJV010000827.1 GCA_937899305.1 uncultured Cytophagaceae bacterium | reverse complement strand
GGTTATTAGAATTCTTGGGAAGACTTGACAAATAATGTACCGCTCACTAATGGCCCAAAGTAATTCCTCGTGGTCTATGGACCCCATAATCATCACTCCTGCGCCATTTTGACGATTTTTAATGACTTGAAATGCTTCGTCGGCTGAAAATACACTAAAATGTTGTACTCCGGCTTTTTCGGCCATAGGTACAAAAAAATCTATACCGTGTCCATAAGCGTTTCCTTTGATTACTGATGAGAGACGTATTTGATCTCCAATCATTTTTTTAATAAAGTTGATGTTTCTTTGTAAAGCTGATTGACTTAATTCAATGAGAGAGGTCTCGAACATAAAATGTATTTGATTTTATTTTACCCATCTAATGGGCAACATTTAAAAATAGGAAAGCGCTTATGTTTATATAATCAATTTCTAAAAATGATAAGATGATATTTTAAAAAGATAGAATAGATAAAGTGATGAATTGAGGAAGTAAACTTGGTTGAATAGTGCATTGAAGATTGTTAAGTTTTGTAAATTATCCTCTATTATCTAAAAATAAAACCCAGAAAAACAAGCAATTAGTTCAAAAAGTATGCAGTATTTATTATTCGGGTTGAGGTTTGGATTTTCAAATATAAAACCCTACCCTGCATGCTTGTACCAAACTTATAAACACTTATTATGCATATTATAGATATCCTGATTTTTATTGGATATTTGCTTGGCATGTTGGGAATTGGATGGTATTTCATGCGCCAAAATCAAAGCAAAGAAGACTACTATGTAGGAGGACGCAATATTGGTAGTTGGCATATTGGATTATCAGTAGTGGCTACCGATGTTGGAGGAGGCTTTTCTATTGGTTTGGGCGGATTGGGTTTTGCAATGGGGCTTGCTGGAAGCTGGCTGCTGTTTACCGGGCTGTTAGGTGCTTGGCTTGCCGCAGTATTTTTGGTTCCTAAAATTAAAAAACTGGAGGAGACCCAAACCTTTTATACTTTCCCTCAAATTTTTCAATATTTCTATAATCCAAAAGTAGCTATGTTGGCAGGGATTATTTCAGGAATTGGTTACTTGGGATTTACCAGTTCGCAAATATTGGCAGGAGCCAAGCTGGCCTCGGCTACGGTCAAAGAACTAGACATGACTACTGCGTTGGTAGTTATGGGAGCAGTGGTGATTATATATACTGTAATGGGAGGAATCAAGGCCGTGATTTACAGCGATACCATTCAGTGGATTATTCTGATGGTAGGTCTTATCTTTGTTGGTATTCCCATTAGTATTTACAAACTGGGTGGTTGGACAAAAATCCAAGCATCATTGGCCGCGAGTTTTTTTGACATTACCAATATATCGACTGTACAGTTGATCAATTGGGGAGTAAGTATTATCCCTATCTGGTTTGTGGGAATGACGCTTTACCAAAGAATTTATGCCAGTGCGGGAGAGAAACAAGCAAAAAAGGCTTGGTTTATTGCTGGATTGTTTGAATATCCGATAATGGCTTTTATGGGAGTCATGCTTGGTCTTTTGGCCAGAGTAGCTGCCGATGATGGTTTGTTTGCCTCCATGGGGTATGAAACCGTGGCCAATCTAGACAAAGAAATGGGTTTACCGTTGTTGTTGAGAACGGTATTACCAGTAGGTTTTTTGGGCATTATGTTGTCGGCTTATTTCTCGGCAATTATGTCTACTGCTGACAGTTGCCTGATGGCGGCTTCGGGTAATGTAGTGACAGATATTCTGGGGCGCTTTTTTCAATTCTCAGATCAACGAATGTTACGGGTTTCTCAGATTGTAACATTAGTTATTGGTGCTTTGGCTTTGATATTGGCCACCTTTATCCAAAATGTATTGAGTTTAATGTTATACTCATATGCCTTTATGGTCTCAGGATTGTTTATCCCATTGTTGGGGGCCTTGTACTGGCGAAAGAGCCACCCTATTGCCGCAATTTGGGCCATGTTGTTGGGTGGAATTACTACGGTAATCTTATCGGTTTTGGTTTCCAGTAAACAGTTGGCCTTACCTTGGGGGTTAGATGCCAATATTTTTGGAATCACGATTTCATTGATCAGTTTTGTAAGCATATCTCAGGCACTCTTCAAGGAAAAGGCGCTGTAAAGAAACAATTGATTAAATACCAAGATATGAGTTTTAATATAGAAGTATTAGTGCCATCTGGCGAGCATTCAGAGGAAGTGCTACAAGACATTACTCAATTTTTATTTGTCCACTTAGGTAAATTTGGCGATCCGGCAGAAGACATTCGCAAAGCGATTGATTATGCCATAAGCAATGAACCAGGAAAGGGAGGAATGGTTTTGGTGATGAGGGATGTATCTAAAAATGAACAAATTGCGGGAGCCGTAGTGCTCAATGAAACCGGAATGAAAGATTACATCCCAGAAAATATACTGGTGTACATTGCGGTACATCAGGAATATCGTGGGGCTGGACTAGGAGGCCAACTGGTAGAAAAGGCTTTAGCATCAGTAAAAGGCGCAGTGGCTTTACACGTAGAGCCTGACAATCCAGCCAAGCGCCTATATGAGCGCCTGGGCTTTGCTAACAAATACTTGGAAATGCGCTGGCAACCCAAATCCTGATGGTGTATCTACCCAGTCACGGTCAATGATTTGGTAATAGAACATCAAGTTTTGGTAAGTTATTCTTTATCACTTTGGGATGCTTCTTTCAAAAAAGACTCAAGACTACCCCAAGCCAGGGTAGCACACTGATCGCGACTGGGAAAATACTTGGCTGCGGCAAAGGCTAAAAAATCAGCTTGACTCGAGTCCGTTTTTTCTCCGTGAACAATTTGAAGAAATTCGGTAATGATAGGACGAATTTCTTCCAGTGTTTTACCTTCTATTTGTTGGAGTAACACTGAGGTAGAAGCTTTGGAAATGGCACAACCATAACCGTGAAAGTAGGCCTGCTTGATGGTATTATTTTCTAGTTCAAAATACACATGAAAGTGATCACCACACAATGGGTTATAGGCCTCTATGCTATGAGACATCTCTTGAGCTTTCTCGAAGTGATAAGGCGTTTTGTTATTGGTCAGAATGACGTCTTGATACAAATCTGATAGTTTTTTTTCCATTTACTTTAACCGTTATTGTTATAATGTTCCTGGGTTGTTTTCTTGGGGTTTGTCCAATAATATGTGTTCTGTGATGATTGGCAAAATAATCCAAATGAAAAGAGACGCTGCCTTTGTCAGAAGCACTACCGCAATCAGCAAAGCGAAACTGTAAAAAATCATTACTCACTTTTTACTTTTTTTCTTCGCTTTCCCCTTCTTCGTCGCCTGCGCGTTTGGTCTTTGCGCCTAAATTGAAAACGCTTTCGTTTGATCTTGATGAGCGTATTGTTAATTTCTATTTCTTCTCCCTTGATCAGTCGGGTTCTTATGTTGGTAATGTCTTCTTTGATGGTGTGTAACGAACCATTGGTGTAGTAAGCCATTAAAATATAATCGGGCAAGATAGGAGTACCACACAATACAATATGAATGGGGCGCTTCATTTTGATGAGGTGTTTCAACAAAATATAATCCCTGACTTGAGAGGTGGCATCGGCAATCAAAATGATTTCCTTACAATCTGGAAATAGATGAATGCCCTTGATGACGGCCTCTAAGTCATTTTCGGGACCATCGTCTCCGGTGCCGTGTTTTTCGGCTTTGTGCATCGTGGCAATTACCTTATCCAGGTTTTGCGCACTGGTGTAATGCAAGCCACCTGTTTGCCCAATGATTTTTTCTCCTAGACTTTTACCATCTCCATCGTTAAAAAACAGGAAGTTGCGCAAACGATCTTTTTGTTGGTGAAATACCTCCATCCAAACCAACAACTGAGCCCCGTGGTGGTACATACTTCCGGTCCAATCAATCACCACAAGCATACTGTCCCAAGGGTTACGCTCAAAAACCTTGAATACTGTAGAATCTTCAGGAATGTATCGTTCTTGTACAATTTGATAAAAAGTGTGTTGTTGGGTAAAATCGATGGTTTCAGGAGTGAGGGCGGGCATTTCGGGAATACTGGCTTTGAGGCGTTCGAGCTTGAGTTTCTTTTTGATTTCAGTAGAATCTATTTTTTGAGTTAATTCAGGGTTGCGAGAGGCAGGAGGGGGGACATTGAGGGTATCTTTCAGTGGGTAAAAATAAACGACCAAACCGTGAAACAAACGATATGCTTCCTGGTAAGTATCGCAATCGTTTTGGCCAAAATACCTCCATACGATGTCTTTAGATTGAATTTTTTGAGGTAAATATTTTTGCAAATTTTTTAAACGGTTGTAGTTGAGGGGCTCAAAAGATTTGTTTTTAGGAAACTGAGAGTATACCAAGTCAATGGCAAATATTTTTTGACGGCGAAGGCGCGCCAGTACTTCGGGGTTGATGGCCTCAAATTTATCAAAAGCCATATTGAGTTTCAAATAGCCAGTATCTATCTTTGGGAACTGATACTCACTAATTTGGAAGCGCTTGGTTTTGCTCAGAATGACATCAATTGCCTGGTTTTTTTGTAGTGGCTTTTGGGCTTGCACCAAAGGAGCAATCATCCAAAAGAAAAGTATTCCCCAAACCCAATATTGACTTCGTTGGTCTTTCATTCAATAGTGATTAAAAAAATGGTTTGAACGGTTTATTCAATATAAGGAATAAAAGTGATTATAAAAACCCCTACTTCTTATCAAAAGCATATTTTTGATGATATACTTCCTATTTACCAACCACTGGAGAACCAATTAAGTTTGGACCACACTACTAGATATTTTTCGTTTGTGGAGACACCAACGAAGGCAGCCACGCTTTAGCCAAAATGTCTAGTAGTATGAGTTTGGACATAAAAAAAGAGTCACCCATGTAGGTAACTCCTGAATAATATCAAAAAAATGAATGGTGCCTTAAAACATTCCGTTTTGGTGCGCCATTTTTTCGGGAACCTCTTGCACCACATCCCAGTGCTCTACAATTTTGCCATTCTCTACTCTGAACAAGTCATAAAATATATGGGTTTTGCCTTTCCACTGACCTTCACTTTGACCCAATACAAAATTGCCTTCTCCCCATACACGATGTACCTTGGTGTATTTGAACATCATATTGGCTTCAGTCAATTGTTTGATGGCTTCTCCCAACCCTTTCAAACCATCTTTTACCAATGGATTGTGTTGGTCGTATTGTTCGGTACTTACATATTCGGTGAGTTTGTCGCTTTTGCCATCCTTCAAAACATCGTTTAGAAAGTTGGTTACCAAGGTTTTGTTGGCTTCAGTTTTATCTAAATCTTTGATTTTGGTAGGGCCATCTACTTGCGAACGGCCACTGGCAGTTTTTTCTACTTTAGGAGCTATGGCATCCCAGTGCTCGGCCACTTTACCATCTTCCATTCGGTAAATGTCAAATGTAACTATTTCTTTGGCACCAGAATCTTCAGCATTGTCATAACTATTATGGGAAATGATGAAGTTTCCATCTCGTAGCAAGCGATGACTGGTATAAGTCGTGCCCGCTTTCTTAAGCGCAGGCAGATAATCAATTACTGGTTTGCGCCCAGTAGGTACATGAGGGTTATGTTGGATGTAATCCTCCTTAAAATATTGTTTGATTCCAGCTTCGTCATAATCCTTGAAAAACGCATCCTGAGCTTTCAGGGCAATTGCCTTTAAATCTTCAGCATTGATACCATTTTCTTTGACCTCTTTTTCAGGAACATTTTGATTGGGAGTAGCTTGGGTTTTTTCTTGATTTTTCTGTGATGACTGGCAACTAAAAAATATTACCGCCAACATGATAAATGTAATGTTTGCCTTCATATTGCTTGTGTTTTAATTACAACACAAATGTCTGAATATAAGGCGTTTGATTCGTTGTCAAAATGATGAATGAATTGTCATTTTGCGTTTTGTTGCCGAAATGCTTTGGGGGAAAGCCCAGTAGTAGTTTGAAAAAAGCGAATAAAATTGGCTGGCTCCGAAAAGTGAAGCTCAAAGCTGATTTCGGCAATGGTGTTGGTACTAAAAGCCAGCTCTTTCTTGATTTCAACAAGGAGCCTTTCTTTAATTAGTGCGGAACAACTTTTACCAAAGTGTGACTTGAGGACTTTATTTAAATGAGAGCGGCTAACCTGTAACATTTGGGCGTAATCGTTGACTTGATGGTGTGTTCGGATGTTTTCTTCCAGCAATTTGCGAAAGCGAAGGGTCAACGTATCTTGAAAATAACTCCCCTTGAGAGCAAAGGTAGCCTCATATTTCCGGTTGATTAGAATAAGCAAGTAATACAAGAGCGAGCGCAGTAGGTGTTCACTATCCGATTTCAAGGAGTTAATTTCTTGCTGTATTTCGTCTAATTTGGTAATCACTGCTTGAAAGCTGGTTAGATCGAACTCAACAAACGAAGGGGTGTGGGTATTGTTAAAAAAGTGAAAGCGGTACAAATACAAGGCATCATTGAAAAACTGAGCAATGAACTCTTCCTCAAATACCAAAAAATAACCATTTACTTTAGTGTGCACTTCTTTCCAGTGTCGCCAGCCATTGGGGGGCAACAGCAGTATGGTGCCAGGAGCAAAAGGAATGGTTTCGTTGTCCAGTTTGAACACCCCACGCCCTTCGGTAATAAATACAATTTCGTAAAAAGTAGCATAAAACGGGCGATCATCGAGGATAAGACCATTGTTTTGGTCAATTTTCAGGCAATCGATGGCAAGTGCTTTGTCATATTTATTTTTGAGGAAGTTGATTTTCATTTTAACGTATGAAGAAATCTTGTAAGTATTTTTGAATTAATTTGATTAAATAAAGTAGGTATCTCCAAAGTATGTTCAATATGATGGAAAAAGGTACGCAGCCTATAACTTATGTTAGCTAAAATTTGAGAATTAATAAAATATATGGAATTTTGCCCCTTTAACTCTGATGAAATTATCCGATTTGCTACGATATATATGTAAAGTTTTGCATATTAAAATAAAATCATTATTTAGTTTCACATCCAAGGCTATTCTACCCAGCATTTTTTGAAAAAACATCATCATCTCAACTCAGGTATTGACGAGCTGAACATAACCCAAAACTCATAATGTATTTTAGGTTGTTGGGCGGAGCGATGTGCAGGTGCAAATCTGTATCAAAAATAATTGGTTAGAATGATGTAAGGCATAACAAAAGACTATATCACCAAAATTAATTGCACGTGTATGAAGAAAATTTGGATATTATGGGTGGGGCTGGCAATGGGGTATCCAACCTGGGCACAAACTTCAAATAAAGCCGATTCCCTTCTTAACCTTCTGAAAAACAAAAAGCTGTCTAATATCCAGAAAATAGATATTTATAATTTACTTTCCGAACAGTTTGCGTACAAAGATTCCACCAAAGCAGAGATATACTTGTCCAAGGCATTGAATCTGGGCAAAAAATATCAATATTTCAAAGGACAAATCAAAACCTATTGTTTGAGAGGATGGATAGACGTAAAGCATAAACGATTTACCGATGGCGAGAAAAGCTTTCGTAAATCGCTAAAGCTTTCGCAACAACACCAATACAAAAAAGGAGAAGGCAATGCCTATGCTGGATTGGGTGCCTTGGCGATGCAAAGCAAAAACACCGAAGAATTACACCGTTGTTACGAAAAAGCATTGACCATTTTTCGGGCGTTAAAATCTTTCGAGTCGGTTCTCATTCTTTATCGAAATTGGGGATACTACTATGAATACCTGAATGATTATAAAAAGGTAGTTTATTATTA
>CALDJV010000826.1 GCA_937899305.1 uncultured Cytophagaceae bacterium | reverse complement strand
TAGAGAGCTGTAGAGTAGAGCTGTATCATCAATTTAACAAATGGCTAAGGGGGACAATCACATTTCGAAAAGATCCAGAAAAAGAAGAACGAAAGCTCCTCAAATCGCTTTTAAAGTATTGGCTAAGAGCTGCTTATCGTTGTACACCTTTTGCTACTTTTGCAGGTATCACTGCTCCTGGTAACTTGGGAACCCACACCCAAATCACCCTTGGTGACATTCAAAGGTACAATCGCATTGACGCTGAGTACTTGTACCTGGCCACCAACGAGTTGATGAAAGAAGGTGTCCAGCCCCAATACCGACCCAGTACTTCACTGTATGCCTATGATGCTCACTCTTTGCGTTATTTTGAGCGCATCACCAAGGTAAACCCTAAAAAACCCGACGAATACCTCTATCAATATCATTTTACCAAAATAGATCAAAATGAATATCTGGAGGCTTTGTTGCAGTTTTGCGAAACTGGGGCCACCATTCCGCAAATGATTGCTTTCTTAGAACAAAAGGGAATCGACCACGATGAAGCCCAAGCCTATGTGGTAGAAGTAGTCACCAGTCAGATGTTGACCGGAGATGCACAGGGAGCAACCGTAGGGCAAGAATATCAAGAACAACTGTTGCCTAAGTGGGCCCATGGGGCTACTCTATTATCGCAACTCCACCAAGCCCAAACTCAGGAAGATTACCAAGCATTGGCCCATAAGCTGGCGCAGCTCATGCGACAAAAGATGCCCAATATTCAAAAAGTAATTTCGTCTTTTTTCCACGTAGATACCATTCGTCAAACCCAGCAAAACCAATTAGACCAAACCGTGGTAGATCGGCTTACCCAAGTAGTCACGACTTTAGCCTCCGCCAATCCAGCCCCGGAAAGCCCTGTTTTGAATCAATTTAAAACTGACTTCCGAAATCGTTACGGAGAAGCCTTTGTCCCTCTTAATCAAGCCCTCGACCCTGAAAACGGCATTGCCTATCCATCTTATAAAAAAGCCCTGCGTATTCCTTTTGCTTTGTTGAATTTACCTTTTAGCCGACCCAAGGCACCTTCCGAAACGACCATCACCGCCTGGGGGCGTTTTGTACTAGAACGTTACCTCTCGTTTATTACTACTTCACAATCGGTATGGTCGCTCACCAGTGACGAAATCAACCAACATTTCAAATCATCTGCAACGTCACCCACCGCCCTGCCCGATACCTTAAGCGTAATGGCCTCATTGATCGGCCCTCAAAAAATTCATCTAAACAGTATTTCCATTTCAGGAACCGCTTTGTTAGGGCGCTTTTGTCACGCTGATGCCCACTTGGCCCAAAAAGTAGGTGCCTTGCACCAGCATGAGCAAGATGTACACCCTGAAATATTGATTGCTGAAATTACCCACAATCCCGCCCCTCCCAAAACATACAACATCCTCAATCGTCCTCATCATATTCGGGCTTATAAGTTACTGGTCTCCTCTAACCCGGCCTATTTTACCCCAGAAGAAACCATTCGAACTCAAGATTTGTGGATTGGGGTAGTCAATCAGGAAATTGTGTTGTATGATCAATCACGCCAAAAACGCGTATTGCCTCGCCTGACGAGTGCCCACAACCACACCGGAAGCAATTACCCCCTGTATCAGCTTTTATGTGATTTGGCCTACCAGTCTTATGGAGTAAGCAACTGGGACTGGGGCCCGCTGGCCAGTCAGCCATTTTTGCCCAGGATAGAAATCGATGGCGTCGTGGTATCTCCTGCCCGTTGGGTGATCAAGCAACCCGAGGACTTGGACCAACCTCATATTCCAAACCGTTTTTTGTTGACCTATGCCGACCATCAGTTGTTGATAGACCAAAACATCGAACTCGCCAAGGAAATTGTGTTGGATGAACTCAAAAAACGTAAATCGGTGATATTGAAAGAAGTATTGTTTGAAGAATACGTCGTCAAGGATGGCCAAGGACAGGGTTACACCAATCAGATCATTCTTCCACTTAAGAATAAGGCTTCTAAACCGTTGCGTTCCAACTTCGACATCGCCCCAAATCCATTGCATCTGTTGGGAGAGCGCTGGGTCTATTTTAAAATTTACTGTGGAGTCATAACGGCTGAAGAATTGCTCAAAGGAAAGTTGTATCAATTGATTGAGCAACTCAAAGAAGCCCAATTAATCGAACAATGGTTTTTTATTCGTTATCGTGACCAGGAAGGTACCCACCTTCGGATACGTTTGCAGACGTCTTCGCTTACTATGCCACTATTTCAACTCATCAATCAAGCCCTGGAACCCGCCATTGCATCACGAAAAATACGCCTCGTGTATGATACTTACGTTACCGAAACACAACGCTATGGGGGAAGCGAAAACCTTTTGTGTTGTGAACAACTGTTTTATCACGATAGCGAAACAATGGTGGCTCTATTGCAAAAAATTGATGAAGACAAAGGAGACGATGCCGAAATGTTT
Source organism: uncultured Cytophagaceae bacterium (assembly GCA_937899305.1). GTDB lineage: Bacteria > Bacteroidota > Bacteroidia > Cytophagales > Microscillaceae > Microscilla. The sequence continues at coordinate 5,305 of CALDJV010000826.1, read as the reverse complement.
GTGCTGCCCCTGGCAATGAAAAATATCGATGCCTGGTTGGATGATTTTGGCTACACACTTCCTCAAAAATATGCTTTAGTACAACAATTTGCTGAGGGCTTTCGCCAAGAGTTCAAGGTGGGCAAAGCTTTGAAAAAAGCCCTGGCCAACAACTACCGTTCGCATCAACTGCTGCCTCCTTTGGGCAATGAGTATGACCAACTATTTGCTCATCGTTCTCAGGCGATGGCTCCGGTAGTTGCTCAAATCCAACACCACTTTGACCAAGGCATTTGTCAGGTACCACTGGATCAATTATTTTCGAGCATTGCCCATATGAGCCTGAACCGTTTATTTTTGGAAAAACCACGGGAGCAAGAATTACTCACTTACGATTACTTAGAAATGAATTACAAAGCCCAATTGGCTCGTGCTCAGTACGCCCCAAAGCAATAAAAAAGCGCAGCCTTTTGAGCTGCGCTTGAATAATCGGCAATTTAACCGGTTATGTTCCGAGTGAAGTTTTTCAGGCAAGTATTAGGAGGATTAGACTGTGCGGTAGTGGTAGCACTGGTGACGTGTTCAGTATCACCTTGGGTTGCACATCCAGTATCGCCGCCTGTGGTGGTATCGGTTGTATCTGTCTCACCTGGATCATTAGTAGTGTTTACCTGACCTCCTCCTCGAACCGATCGCATTTGATGATCTAATAGGATGCCGAGTGTTTTTTTGTTTAGTTTTAACGTTTTCATAAATGTTTATAGGTTTTTAATGAAATTAATCAAATTGATCAATTCCCAGTTTAAACTGAATATGAACAAAACTTGTTACGACCATTTCCTTATCTTAACCTTATCGATCTCTATTTTATCACTGATCAATTCAAGCATTGGATGGGCCCAAAGTAGTCCTTTTACAATGCAGGCTTTTAGTGAAGAAGTAACCAAAGCCTCTAAAACCAATTTTGTGGCGACCCAAGACAAGCAAGGGCAAATCATGTTGGCCAACCTTCGCGGACTCCTGACCTACAATGGTCAAAAATGGCAGTTAAATAGTTTCAATGATGCGGGTAAAAGCTTAATCAAATTTAACCAAATCCTTCCTCAAGGAGATACCATATGGGTAGGGGCCTTCAATCAACTTGGCTTTCTGCAAAAAAAAGCGGGCCAATACCAATTCCACGCCATAGACCCAGGCCAATACGCTCAAGAAAAAATCAATCTCATCAATCAGATTGTGACCTTCCAAGACAAAGTCTTTTTTCTTTCTTACAATAAATTATTCATCGTTCAAAACCAGCAAATTATTCAGGTCATCTCTACCCCCGCCCAAACGTTGTTCAGCTACTTATTTGTAGTCAACAAGCGATTGTACCTATCGCAATATGGGGCAGGGCTTTTAGTCTGGAAAGACCAACGTTTTACCATTCAAGACGATACGACCTTATTCAAAACGGGCTTGGTTTATCTGATGGAATCTACTTCTCAGGGAACCCTGATGGGCTTTTTTAGCAAAGGTTTTTGGTGGAAGCGAGCCGGAAAAATCACCAAAGTTAATTTACCTTCCCCTATCAAAAAGATCATCAAAAAAGGCATTTTGTACCCTCGTATGTATGGTACTCACCAAGTGGTCTTTGGCACACTACAAGGCAAGGTATATCGGTTGGACCTCAAGCAACAAACGCTTCAGGAGGTATTTCAAGGAAAAGGCTTGATCAAAGGCATCCACATAGACCAACAACAAAATCTCTGGATTCTCAACGACAACACCATATTTCAAGTAGAAATTACTTCTCCCTTTGTCACTTTTTGGCGCCATCAAGATTTTACCGATGCCGTAGCTGATTCGGCCGGTGTTTTTGCCATTTCCTCCCAACAAGAGACCATTTATTGGCTGAAAAACTCAGGAGAGGCCGTTTCATTGCCCACTCCTGGAAAAATCACCACCCTTTGCGCTGCCAAGCCACATCATTTACTCATCGGAACCAATCGAGGTCTCTATCAGGTTAATTATATCACCAGAAAAAGTCGCCTTATACTCAAGCTAAAAAACCCTTTGAGAATCCTGCCCGATCCATTTGATCCGAACTTGTTTTATGTAATAGACTTGGGTAGTTTGTATATTTTTAAATTGAAAAAAGACGGCCTCACTCTTTTAAAAACCCTGAAAGATGGGAACAAAAATATCATCAGTGTTTTGAGATCTCCTCAGCATATTTGGTTGGGATATTTTAGTGCAGGGGTGACTCGGTTCGCTTTGGATCAAGACGGACTGCCTGATACTACTACGCGAAAGGTCTATACTTCAAAAACTACCGACTTTCAGGGGGATGATAGTGAATGCAAAATCCGTTGGTACCGCCAACAAGTATGGGTCAACAATCCAGGGGGAATATATGTATACAACCCCAAATCAGAGCGTTTTAAGCAAATCAAAATCACTCGTAGCGACAGCACCCAAGATTTTTTTACGTCCTTTGCAGCCTTTCAAGATGCCACCATATTGGTAGCTGGGCAAAGCAATGCTTTCTCTCAAATGGGGCTTGCCCAACCACAAGGCACCAGCGCTCTAGATTATCAATTATTTTCCCAACCATTCCATCGCCTACCCAATTATGAATTCAGGCGTTTATTAACTCACCAGGGCATATTTTACGCGGCTACCTCCAAGGGGTTGCTCAAATACGATCCTCGCAAAACTAAAGACTACCAAGCTCCTTTTCAAACATTCATTCAAGCCACTCAAAACCAAAGGTGGTTGTCAAAACAACAAAATTTAGTATTACCCTATCGGCAAAACAATATCCGGTTTGAGTTTAGCAACAACTTCCTCGAGGCTCCCCAAAAAAACCGATATGCTTACCAGTTGGAGGGGCTTGACCCCACTTGGTCGGCTTGGAGTACCGAATACAAAAAAGAGTATGGAAACCTCAGAGAAGGAAAATATACCTTTCGGGTAAAATCTCAAAATGTATATGGTACCGAAGGACACATTGCCTCATTTTCGTTCGAGATATTGCCTCCTTGGTACCGCACTTGGTGGGCTTATATGCTATACGCTACAAGTGCCATTTTACTGATTTATGGTTTGTTTAGGTGGTATACCTATCGCATTCGGCAACGCAATCGTCAACTAGAACAGCAAGTGCAAAACCGTACCCAGGCGCTGCATGAAGCCAATGAAGCACTGGCCACTACCAACGAGCAACTGAAAGCCTTGGATGACCTCAAAGCATCGTTTTCACAAATGCTGATCCACGATGCCCGGCAACCCCTCACGCCCTTGATCAATTCTACTGATCCTTTGATTAAAAACGCTGGTCAACGTTTGCTAAATTACTTCGATAATTTTTTGGAAGTGCAAAAATTTGAAGCAGCCGAGGTTCAGCTTCAGTTATCACATTTTGAACTATACAAACTGGTAGAAGAAGCCATCACTCAAGTCCAGTTTTCGGCCCGTCAAAAATTAATTCAGATTCAAAATCACGTCACTCCCCAAATCAGAGTCAAAGCCGATCAAGCTTATCTCTTGCGCGTTTTTATCAATTTACTGGGGAATGCCATCAAATACATTCCAAGTACTGGAGTCATTGTGATAGAAACCACCCCACTTCCTGAAGCATCCGATGCATTTTTGAAAATATGGATCAAAGACAATGGCCCTGGAATTGCTGATGACCTCAAACGCACTATTTTTGATAAATTTACCCGAGCCAATAAAGGCGACAAACGATCTACTGGCCTGGGGTTGGCTTTTTGCAAAATGGCCATTGAAGCCCACGCAGGCGAAATTGGGGTACGTACTCGCTCGGAACAAACAGCTCTGGGAGCCTCTGGAGCAGCATTTTGGTTTAACTTACCCCAGCAGTTAAATGAACCTAACCCATTGCAAGATCAAGCCGAATCGACCAAAGTTTCTACTGTCAACCAATATCAATTTACCGAAAAAGACAAACAATTGGTAAAACCATTATTATCTCAATTGAAAAATTTAGATTTTTGCGATGCCAGTGATATTGAGGCGGTATTTGATGATAGAACCTGGAAGGGAAGTGATGCACTGGAAGCCTGGATTTATGCCTTGCCTTTTTTACAAAGTCAGGAGGCCTATCTTCAGCAGTTGAATGATGTTTCTTAAAAACTTAGGATTGAACACCTATGCAACAATTACCCCGTGTTTTGGTCATCGACGATGAGGAAGAAAACTTACGCAGCATTACCCAGTTATTACGCCATCATCATTTTGCCACTACGATTCACCTGGATCCACGCATGGCTTTGTCTCTGGCTCGCCAAAAACAACCTGATATCATCATTACTGACTGGGACATGCCTCACCTGGACGGCATCACCTTGATCAAGCAGTTGAAAAATGATCCTGAAGTAAGCGATACGCCCATTATCATGGCCACTGGGGTCAACACGGCCTCCGAACACCTTGAACTGGCCTTGGAAGCTGGAGCGGTAGACTATATTCGCAAGCCTTTTGACAAAACCGAACTACTAGCCCGTACCCGTTCGGCCTTGATGTTGAGTCAAAGTCATCGACGTATGCTGGAAGCCAAAAACAATGAAATAGTGGCCAAGAAAAAGGCATTGGTAGGTGCTCAAATGCAATTGGGAGTAGCCAATGATTTATTACAAAAGGTGCAAGCCATGCTGGACAAAAAAGAACCCACTCAGGCCAAAAAGCTCATTGAAACCAGCTTACGAAGTAATCAAAAAATACTGGAGGGATTTCTGGAACAGTTCGAGCAATTGGAGGACGGATTTTTTGAACGACTACAGCGTTATCTAAAACCAGGAACCACCTTGTCATTTACCGAAAAACGCTGGCTGGCTTTAGAAAGAATGGAAATGACCGCTAAAGAACAATCCATCGTGATGAGCGTCAGCCAAGAGTATGCCCACGTGGTAAAATCCAGAATCAAAGCCAAAATCGTGATGGATAAACAAGAACGGTTGGTGAATTTTATTAAAAAGGTGTAAGCATATTTCAACCTACACTCTCAGATTTACGATACCACCTCGTAAACCTTTGGTGTTATAAAAAACCAACCCAAGACTACATTGGTATTCATGAAGCCTGGCCAGCATAAAAATGAAGGAAGTGGTGGCTGATGCATAGATTCCCTGCCTCTAAATCTACAAAAATCAAACAACGTCACTTCCAAAAAAATTACTCCCTTGATAAGGTTTAGATAAGCCCCTTTTATTGGCGATACCAAGCCAGCCTCCTACCTTTGTTTCTATCAAAAGCGCCTGATCAAACGCACCTGATATAATGAAGTATTCTCTAGTAAATTGAATGAGAGCATACCAAGCAA
>CALDJV010000825.1 GCA_937899305.1 uncultured Cytophagaceae bacterium | reverse complement strand
ATTGTTCCGCCTGTGGCTCATTGCTTCATTGTTAAATGGCTGCGCGAAGCGATGATTACGTTCTTATTTTCGCAAATATGACAACAACTAAACCGAGCCTTGCCGAACTCAGCGAAGCTAATTATTCCGCTTTGCGCTACTATGGACCGTCGACTGTGGACTAAAGCAACTAATTAGTACACTCTCATAGTCAACCCCAAGCCAATGCTCCAAATGTTCACACTCCCGAAATAATTAGCTACTTTGGTTCTCAATCCACCGTATAGTTTAAATTTGGCTTGATTGATCAAGGCATACTGTAAATGACTTCCCCATTCTAATCTAGGGGTCACACTAGAAGTAAAATCCCCGGCTACCCGAATTTCAGTTCCAAAATTCCAACGCATTTGGTCACTCAATGCATTGAAGCCGACCAAAAACTCTGGATATATTTCCTCAAACTCATCGACCATCAAACCAAAACCAATTCTAAGTTCCACATCATTGCTCACCTCAGGGGCAAACTGCAGAAACTGTATGTCGTGGGTAAAATAAGTAGTACGCTCGCCTAGCACTTTCTCTGACAAATGGTTATAACGATAATCCAGCGCCATTCCGAATCCTTTTTTCTTACCAAAACGTATCCGAGCTCCTGGACGAAAAATTTGATAATTGTTGGGCAAAAAGCCATACGTCCCTTTGAGTTGAAAATAAGTATGTGGATCCTTTTTTGGTCGGGGCAACTTTGGTTCATAAAGTGGTGGTGGAGGTGGGGAGCTGTAAGAACTACTCGAGCTAGAACTAGAGCTGGAACCAGAACCAGATCCACTGAAAATATCAGTTAAGCAACCAGTAAATACACTGGAACACAATTCTCCGATAAAATCACTTCCTGCTCCCGAAGAGCTACTGCTACCCGAGGAAGACGAACTACGTGAATTGGAACGACGTTCACTGTTTTCTTTGGCTTTTTTCTTGATTTGTCCCACTTTTTGGGCTTGTACACGCAAATGCAAGCTCAAAATGAGCATGATAAAAACGGTAAAGTAGGTTTTCATAGGTCGATATTGATTGGGTTTGATACTTTTTGAAACCCATACGATGCAACAATTTGAGTTGCGTCAACCAATACATCAAGAAAGCATAAGTTTCTACTTATAGGCGTTTACATTCTACAAAACATGGTTTTAATAGTAGGTAAAACCCGCTAACAACAATGCTATATTACCTTTTGTTAGACGTATCTCTGCAATAAAACCACTCAAGATAAGCAGATAAGGTTTTTGTCCGGGAAAACAACTCTGAAACCCTGAAACAGAAAAAGTATCGATATTTGATTAAAATCTCTTGCAAAATGCCTATATTAGAGACATTATTTTTTATAATCTGACATTACCCATATCTACACCTCTCAACCATTCTTTTTTATATCAAACCCTGTTTAAAAGTGAGGCGCTTTTATTCTGACATGATTACAGTACAAATCCTATTGCAATCACATATTCTGAGTAGACTGTATAATTATTATTAGGTAAAATCCATGCAAGAATCAGTTCAGCAAAACAACGAGCAAAATCAGGTTGATCAACAAAAGACTACTACCTCCAAGAAGATCCAAAAAAAATCTTCGGAGCAGTCTTCTACCCATGTGTATCAATCTAAACAAGGGCAACAACCACCTCCCAGTGCCCCCGACAAACACAAAAAACCCATTCAAGCCAAGCAAAAAGCCAAAGGACCCATCAAGGCCAAACAAAGCAAAAAAGGTCCCATCCAGGCCAAGCGAGGGCGGGTATTGCAACGTTTCTCCAAAAAAACGTCTAACCCTACTTCTACCCCATCCAATGGCCTGCCCGAACCTCTGAAAACCAACATGGAGCAACACAGTGGCATTGATTTGTCGGGCGTAAAAGTACATCGCAACTCCTCGCAACCCGCTCGTCTGGATCAACAGGTCAACAGCAACCCCGAGGTAGTACAGCAGCACAAAACTGAAGCCTTTGCCCAAGGCGAAAATATCCACCTAGCCCCTGGCAAAGACCAACACCTTGCCCACGAAGCCTGGCATGTAGTGCAGCAAAAACAAGGACGAGTAAAGCCTACTCAAAGTAACGGCATCAATGATGACCCGAAGCTCGAGAAAGAAGCCGACGATATGGGGGCCAAGCTCTCGGGAAGTGCCCCTACTCAGGGATTGCCCTTACAACGCAAATGTACGACTTGTGAAAGCAAATCTGCCACCCAAAGAAAATCGACTTTGTTGCCTGTATCTGCTTTGGGTGCCCCAATACAACGCAAATGTACCGCTTGTGAAGCCAAAGCCCCCCAACGTCCCGTACAACGCAAAGCCACTCCAGTACTTTCGTCGGGTTTGCCTTTACAAATGAAGTGTACCCACTGTGAAGCCAAAGCGGCTGGTCAGTCTAACAAAAAGGAAAAGAAGCACCCAACCACCCAAATGAAGGCCAGTCCGATACAGCGACAATGCCCAGATTGTGATGGGGAGGAAAAACTCAATGGATTGACTTCGGGAGGAGGACCCAAAACCAAAACCGGTACTTCTGATGGAGGCAAGCATAAAAACGAAGAAGGGAAATCAGGTAAGGGAAATTCAAAAGAGCCTAAAGACAGTGGTAACTCCGAAGGAACGTTTCAAGTACAACAAAACGGATCACCCCTAGTGGGTGGGGATGAGGTCCTTGCCAAGGAGACTGATCCACTGGCCGAACAATTGGAAC
>CALDJV010000824.1 GCA_937899305.1 uncultured Cytophagaceae bacterium | reverse complement strand
TTTACACCAGCAAGGGAACTTGAACAATGTCAATACTTATACTCATCCGAGATCATCAGAGCCGAGTAGGCCACGGTTCCGGCAAGGTCAGACTCAGTCAAATTGTTTTTGAAGGTAAGTTTGATGGTGATAAAGGGAATGCCTGCACCTTCGGTGTGGTGAGGATTGAAATTTTTAATCAGGCCCTTCTCCCAGTGGTCATTGAGGTCCTTTTCAAACACCTCTGCCTTGGCAACCACATCGTCTATGATGTCTTGGAGCATCCCGCTTCCGTACGCGGCCAGTTCGGTGTATTCATTCAGTTCCACCGTTTCATTTTCTTGCGCCTCGATGGTTGGTGCGAGCCGATCAAAAATGGCTTGATAAAGCGGTGATACTTGTTGCCTATCATTGTACTCCAGGGTGATCAAAAGTCGAAACAAAGCATGCACCCTCCGCGTTTTTTCATCTTGTTGCTCCAACCAGTCAAGCGGCCGGGCATCAGGGTGAATGTTCTCAATCTTAAGATACAAGTACCTTCCTTCAATTTTCTCGATGGTAAATTTGGTAATGTCTGCCATAAATGTATGTTTCGTTAATTACTTTATTGCTCCGCTTCTTTTTCTATTGTTACATTGTTCCGCTACGCTCATTGTTAAATGGTTAGTTCCTTCGGCTTCGCTCAGGACTTCGGGTTGCGCGAGGCGATGATTTATTACTATTGTTCTATGGCTAAATGGCTACACAAAGCAACCTATCACTTTTCACTTTACGTTTTTCATTTTTCATTCAATTAGCCGACCGTGGACTAAAAAATCTATCTACTAAAGAAAACTCCCAACGACGATCTACCAACTCCTAACTAAAAAAACTCCCAACTAAAAAAACAATGCCTACCTACCGATTCATCTTATTGTTATTGTTGAGCCTGGTTTTACAGCCAAGTAAGGCCCAAAAACTGGCGACCAGAACCACCCCAAAGTTAGCCAAATTTGAACCACCTTCGGGTACCTGCCTTTTTTTTATCGGGCAGGATTTGGGGGCCACGGGAGGGTTAAACGGTTATACCAACGGCTATTGCGATTTTTTTGCAACCCCAGCCGGATTCACCGTATACAGCAACCTATCACCAGGCAACCAATCTTATGGATACGTAAACCAGGGCCTCGATGGCCTCCAAACCAAAGCCAATTGGGGAGCAGGCCATTGCTGGGCCCAGGCCTACATCGACGATACCACCTATGCCCATAGCATATTGTCCATTGGGCTGGCCATGGTCAATCACGAAAAACAAGTAGCCAAAGGGAAACATGACGACTTGATTAGGGCCTTGGGTGCCTGGATTCAATCCACCAAACGACCCGTTTTTTTGAGAATAGGCTATGAATTTGACGGTTGGAGCTGGAACCATTACCGGAGAAAATACTACCTCAAAGCCTGGAAGCGCATTTATTCCATTTTTGCAAATTTGCAAGTGCGCAATGTGGCCTTCGTGTGGCAATCCAAGGGTTATGGTTCCGATCAAGCCACTTTAGAAGCCTGGTATCCTGGCGATGACTTGGTAGATTGGTGCGCCTACTCTTATTTTGGCAACCCCGATGTGGCCATGCTCACCTTTGCCCGCAAGCATCACAAGCCAGTATTCATTGCCGAAGCTAGCCCAGTGTTGCAAATGGACAACTTGTACTTTGATACCGATCTGAAAAAAGAAAGCGTAGCCCGGCGGGTTTGGCAAGATTGGTTTGAACCATTTATCCGAACCTTGCGTGAGCATCAGGATGTCATCAAAGCATTTAGTTACATCAATGTAAACTGGTCGGTACAACCCATGTGGGTAAACAATCCTACCTTTCAAAAAGTAGATTCAAGAATTCAAGTAAGCCCATTCATTTCGGAAAAATGGAAAAAGGAAATGGCCAAACCTCGATACCTAAAGCCTACTCCAAAGCTCTGGCGTCAGTTAGAACATGATTAGAGCGTGCAGTTTGTATTATCCAATGGCTTCAATTGTCTACGTTTTCATTCACCAACTTAAGATAAGCCACCGGCGTCATATTTTTTAGCTTTTTACATACTTTGTAGAAAGTGCTTTTGGCATTGAAACCCGCCTCATATGCCAGGGATAGAATGGTGTGATGTTGGTAATTTTCATCTCGACTCAATTGTACCAAATGTTCAAGGCGATAAGTATTGATAAAATCGTAGAAAGAAAGCTGAAAGCCCTCGTGAATAATCCGGGAAGTAGTAAGCGGATCGGTTTGTAGCAAGTGGGCCAAATCCGCTACTGAGAGTTTTGGATTCAAGTGAGGTTGAGACACCTTCATAACGTTCTCTAGTTTGGCCTTCCACATCTGGATGGCCTCTCGGGTAAAAAATTGCGTACGGATTGGGGTTTCTGGTTGATGAGGTTGGACTTGGGTGGGTGGGTTAGAAAAAGGAAACGATTGGGTTTGATGTTTCCTATTCCATAAAGACAATAGAGCCTGTTTGATTGTTCTCAAAATTTGCATGGTGAGGGTATTTTTTATGAAAACTGAGGTGGTGTTTCAAAAGGGGAATAAAGACCTTGTAAGCTCAGTTTTATTGCATTTTACTATATGATTTGTGAATGGTAATGGGCTGGTAATCAGTTGTTTAGGCCTGAAAGGTTCCGAAAACCTTCCAGGCCTGAATATCATCGTAACAGATCAGGGTCTATTGCTTTGCCTTCAAAATGGCTGGAATGATGTATTGAGGC
>CALDJV010000823.1 GCA_937899305.1 uncultured Cytophagaceae bacterium | reverse complement strand
GATTCGGCAAAATGAATTGAACTCCTGTCACCAGTATATCGTCGGTTTGTTCTTCGCTTCCTTGCCAACCATCCAGTGCAGTTTCCAATGTCTTGTGTTGCTCGTCCAATGGTTTATGGGCCTGTGCTTGCAACAACTCCAAAAACCTACGGGTAGAAAATCGTTTGGCATTTTCACCGCCTCCAAATTGATCGATGTAGCCATCGGAAAACAAGTAAAAAGTGGTAGGAATGGAAATGTCAATCGTATGGGTGGTAAACTTTCGAATCTCATCTTTTCGGGCGTGCCCATTGATGCTCCGAATATCACCTCTTATCTTTTTGATCTCGCCGTTTTGTATCAATACAAGTGAATTTTTGGCTCCCGCAAATTGCATTTCCTTCGATTCTTGGTCTATGACTACAATGGTCACATCCATTCCGTCTCTTACCTTCGTCGTATTGGTTTTCAGCAGGTTTTTGAACAACGTATCCAATGCCTGCAATATTTCGTCGGGTGCGGTAATGCCCTTGGTAGCCACCACATTGATGAGGGCCTGGGTGGCCAACATCGTCAAAAATCCACCAGGTACCCCATGTCCGGTACAATCGGCCACCACCAACACCTGTTTTTCGTTGGAAAACCCTTCTAAGATGCGTCCTACCTCGAATCCACCTTCCTGGCGATAAATCGGCTTGGCCTCTACCTTGGTGTGCCAGTAAAAATCACCACTGACGATATCACGCGGTCGGTACAAACTAAACCACCCTGCACTGAAAGTACAGGGGTTTTGCGCTCGGACTGAAAGTCCTCTTTAGCCAACCCGTGTCGCAATGCGGGCAAGTTGCTCAAATTCGCAGACGAGACCCGATTTTTTCGCATTACTAAAGTATTGCACTGAAAGTGCAGGGTTTTAACCCAGAGCTGAGACCAATAAAACTCTCAGGAAACGCTTGTTTGAACAAGGCCAGGTCGGGCAAGGTGGCTCGTTGAATGCGTTGAGCATAGTTGATGCTACTGATCATTTCGTCCCGCTGTTTTTCTACCAAACCCAAGGCATCCTGAAGAGAATTATTGATACTCAGTATTTCTTCGTTGTTGGCTTTCACCTCCTGGTTCGATTGCTCCAATTGTTCATTGGCCACATTCAACCGACGATTGTTCCTTTGTTTGTTCCAAAAGAAATACAACAGTACTAAAAACAATATCCCTAACAAGGCAAGCCCCAAATATGTAGATCGCTGATTGGCTTTGCGACGGGCCTGGTCCGCTTTGAATACTTTGCGTTCTTGATTTTGGGCTATTTTTAACGAATCTTCTTTCTTGTTGAACTCATATTGAGCTTCTAGATTGGTGATTTTTTGCGTATTTTCTTTGTTAAACAAACTATCCGAAAGCGTCTTGAAAACTTGATAACTCTGATAAGCTTTTTTATAGTTTCCCAAGGCTTCGTATACTTGGGCTTGTATTTCAGCTGCATCTTTTACAATATCAGCCCTCTTCAACGCATACCCGGTATCGATGCTACTTCTCAGATAACGCAAGGCCAATGGGTATTTTTTCTGTAAATAGGCTACTTGAGCCAGGGCTTTTTCATTGGTAGCAAGCGAGGGCGTTTCACCTAAACCTTGGAACAGCTCGTTTGACTTCTGTAGGTCTTCCCACGCCTGAACATATTTCTTTTGGTTCATTGCCAGCTCTCCCAAAACGTGATAACCAAATGCCAGCGCGCTTTTATCGCCAATTCTTCTAGCCATATCCTGTCCTTTTTGCAAATTGACAAATGCCTCCGAATACTTGTCCAGCATCCGGTAAGTACTACCAATGTTATGATAACTGGTCACCAGTCCAGTGATACGGTTGGCCTCTGTGTCTATTGCCAATGACTTTTTATAATACTCGAGCGCCTTACGATAATTTTTCTGATAGAAATTAATCAACCCCAAATTATTGTATGCTTTAGCCACTCCCTTCTGATAGCCCCTTTTCTCTGCACTTTTCAGAAACTTGAGCATATAAGTAGTTGCTTTGGCATAATCGCCCATTCTTTGGTATAGTAAGCCTATGTTGTTGTAATTAGACGCCAATCCGACTTCATTTCCCAGTTTTTTCTCTATACTGATCGCTTTCTGGTAAAAGCGCAATGCTTTTGGGTAATTGCCCTTGATTTGCTGAATGATTCCCAAGCCCTTGTAGGCATCACCCAGTCCGGGCAAATAGTTTGCTTGTTGGGAAGTTTGGTAAGTTTTGTCAAAAAAATCGCTGGCCATATTATAATTTCCAGTATTCAAAGCCGCCCACGCCAGACTGGTATACGTATTGGCTAGTCCAGCCGGGTAGTTGATTTTTCTGGCCAAAGCAAGGGCAAGGTTTCCATAGTGAGCCAGTTGAGTAGAATCTTTACCTACATATTCATTGATGATTTTGGCATAAACATCTACTTTTTGTTGGTCAGTCAGATTGGTTTGCAATACTTGCTTCAGAGAATCCAGCACTTTTTGGCCTTGGGTGTAGGCCTCTGGACTCCACCAAACCAAGCAGAGCAATAGACATACTAATTTAAAACTTATACGAGTAATATAAGACATCTAGTTTAAATAAGTAACCACAAATAAAACAGGGGAATCATTTACTTGATACAAGATTAATTTTAGTAAAGCAATTTTTGTTCAATTTATCCTGTTTTTTGCCTTTTTAATCAAACTTGCACCCCCATGACCAAAATGTCATCTCGCTGATCAGAATCCTCCATGTACTCCTTGAGGACTACTTCCAGTTTTTGTTTTTGTTGTTCCATAGGTAATCGATGATTTTCATAAAGCAAGTTTTTAAATTGATCAGAGCCATAACGTTTTCTAAGCTTGTCATTTTGGTCTATGTAACCATCAGAGTAAAGGTAAAAAATCGTTCCTTCGTCTACCAATACTGAGTGGGTAGTTGCTTTTTTATTTTTTACCTCCGAAACCCTATTCCCCTTCATTGTTTGCAAGCAAGGCTGCTTGGGAGTAACATACAGTAAGGCTTGTCCAGTTCCAGCAAAATTAATTTTTGTTTGCTTATCGGCACATTTTTGCAAACTCACCACTGAAGTCTCCATACCCATTTGATTTTTGACCTTGTGCTGAGGCAATACCTGAGCCAAATCCTGGTATAAGTTTTCCAGAATTTGCCCTGGCTCAGTGATGTTGTAAACCTGAACAATGCGACTAAATAGCATCAAACCAATCATACTCATAAACGCCCCTGGAACCCCATGTCCAGTACAATCGGCCACCACTACCACTGTAGTATCTTGTGACTTTCCTACCCAATAAAAATCTCCTGAAACCACATCGCGTGGCCGATAAAAAAGAAAATAATGATGAAGATGTGCTTTGAGTAGTTCATCAACCGGAAGCGCAGCATCCTGCACTATTTTCGCGGCTTGAATGCTTTTGGTCATTTTTTCGTTTACCTGAGCGATGAGCAGGCTTTTTTCCTCTATAGCTTGATTTTGCGCCAAGGCTTCTTCACGTTGTTGGTACAAAGCATCGTTGGCGTCCTGTAAAGCAGTATTAGAGCTATTCAGTTGGTTATTCATCGCATTGAGCAACTGATTACTTTTTTGTTTGCTCCAATAAAACAGCCCTAAAACACTCACCAAAATAACCAATACTCCCAAAACAATGTAGGTGACTAGTTGAGTAACCTTTCTGTTTTTAATATCCTCATCGAAGCGTACCCTCTCTTTTGCCTGGACCAGTTTTAGCGAATCTTCCTTTCTACCAAAAGCGTATTCCGCTTCTAAAAAAGCAAGTTTTCGCGTGTTTTGTCTATTGAATAAACGATCGTTGGTTTCTTTATAAAGCACATAATGCGACAAAGCCTCTTTGTGATTATCCAGCGTTTTGTAAACATCAGCCAATGCTGCTGCCGATGCTTGTACATTATCTAATGACTTGATTTCTCGAGCTATTTTTAAAGCTGGAACCAAATATTTGAGGGCTTTTTGTGGTTCTCCAAATTTATAACAAGCCTTTCCCCAAACCAATAACACATCATTTTCTTTTCCTTTGGCCCCCAAGTGATTATAAATCTCATAGGCTTCCTGAAAATAATTGATTGCTTGCGCTCGCTGTTGTAAGTCTGCATAACATTTGCCTAGTCTTAGGTAGATGCTGGCTAGTCTTTCCTGACTCTTGAGCCCTAGAGTAAGCTTGAGAACTCGCTGAAATATCTCCAACGATTGATTGGTTTTTCTCTGTAAATAATAGATGTCACCTACCGCGTTATAACAGTTGGCGATCAATCGTTTGTTTTTAGATTTTTTAGCAATGTCTAGAGCCTGATTACTATACCTCAAAGCTTTGGAATACGCTTTTTGTCTTGAATAGATACGAGCCAGGTTGCGATAGCTGGCTACAATCATTCGACTATACTGCAGCTTTTCGCCTATTCGCAGGGTATGTTGAAAAAACTCAAGTGATTTTGGGTATTGACCCAGCGTTTCATACACTCCACCAATGTTGCTGCATATTGCTCCTACTCCTTTTTCATACTTGATATGCTGCCACTTTTGCAGGCCAGTCCTAAAACATCTAAGTGCGTCAAAATACCGTGCTTGGTTACTATGGGCTTCTCCCAAATAGTTATAAATTTTTCCCTGCATTTTTTCCGAAACAAAAGTACTACTTTTTTTAAGGGCTTTTTCCAGGTATTGAATGGCCAAGTCGTATTTGCACCACAAATAATAGTTGACTCCCAACAAAAAATAAGCTTTGGCTTCTATTTCTATAATACGATGTTTTTGTACATAGGTCAACAATGTTTTTACGATGTCTGTCGCCTCTTCGTACTCGCCTTTTTGTCTTAGTCCAGTACTCAAAATAGCGTATCCCTTATACAAACCTTGAGCATATTTTATTTTCTTGGCCAATTGAATAGCCTGGTTTGTATACCTCTTAAATAATATCACCTCCTTTCGTCTATACCTGCTTGCCAACGCATTGTAAGTATCTACCTTTTGAATATCAGTCAAGTTGGTCTGCAGTACTTGTTTTAGCGAGTCAATGATTTGCTTCTTTTGGGCTTTAGCTGAGTAACTTAAAAATATAGATAGTATTCCGGTCAGAAACCAGTATCTCATGTGTTTATCTGTTTAGTCAATCAAAAAAGTACTGGTTGCAAAGGGATGGTCTGAAAGGTTGAATCATACTATAAGACATTTTATGAGGGTGGAGTCTAAGATCAATCCCAAGCACTAATATAAGTCATAATTTAGGAGGAATCAGAAAGAGTGAGATAATTAACAATTTTTAGTCTATTTTGGGTACTTCGGGCAAAAAGCTTACTTTCGCATACTGAAACACATGGAAAATTTCCACCAATTGAATACGATGGCGTGTATTCAACTTCAACCAAGTGTGCCTTTATACAATCTTCATTAATCTTTACTTTCTCTCGACATGAAAAACAAACGTTTGATCCGTTACATGATCGCACTAAAACTATTAAAGTATGCAATCATTGCTTTGCTCATTCCTGTAATGAGTAGCTGTGGCGGAGACAGCCAAGGCAAGGACAATACAAACAATACGACTACCACCGACTCCTCTAAGAACAATGCAAATGCAGGAAAAGTTAGCAATAACAAAGTAGAAACATCGGCCAATTTGCTCAATACCACTGAAACCCGCGAAGATCGCCAATACAACGACATGGCCCGATTTTTAGCTGGTATGCCTGCCGAAGAAGGCAGTACCTTGGCCAAGTACCACGAAACCAATGCCTGGAAACAATACGCGAAAACAGCGAATAACACCTGGCGTAGTATCTTACAACAAAAGGTGCCTACCATGGCCAAATGGAGAGACGAAAACCTCAAAGTACAAAATGATGCCAAGGGTACGTTGTTTTACCCATTTAGTGGGCCTGATTTTTTGCACGCGAGCACATTTTTTCCTGACGCCAGTCGAGTGGTGATGGTTGGCCTGGAACCTATCGGCAACTATCCTGATATTGATAAAATCGCCAAAAAATCGTTGAATGGATATTTTAATGGCTTGAGACATAGTTTGTTTACCATTCTTAAGCTCAGTTTTTTTCGTACCATTGCCATGGCTCAGGATTTTACCGGAAAAGTCACCTCCGACATTGATGGTACTTTGCCCGTGATTATGCTATTTATGGCGCGTACTGGGCATCGAGTATTGTATTACGAAAAGGTGGCAGTCAACGAAGAAGGTGAATTGGTTTCGGCTGATCAGGTAAAGGGCGATCGGATATACTACGGTACCAAACTGACTTACCGTAGAGAAGACAAACCCAATGAGAAAAAGACTTTATTTTACTTTGCCGCCAACTTACAGAATACGCCCTACAGCAGCCGTAGTGGTTTGGTAAGAAAAGGACTCGAAGATCGTAAAGATTTCCGTAAGTTTCTGAAAAGTTTAGACATTACGAACACCTACATCAAATCGGCTTCTTACTTGATGTACCGTGACTCGTTCAGCATTATACGCAATATCATCTTAAACCAATCTAAATACTTCTTGCAGGATGATTCGGGTATGCCAATCAGGTTTGTTGATCGTAGTAAATGGAATTTAACCTTTTTTGGTTCTTATTATGCTCCTATCTCTCTATTTCGCAACCGGGTTCAGCGCGACTTGCGTCAGGCATATAGGGAAGGTACCAACGTAAAACCACTTCCTTTTGGCATTGGTTATCAATACCGCAAAGGCACCTCTAATTTGATGTTGGCCGAAAAGAAATAAGCTTTTTACCCATCCTGATGGGTTTTTAAAACCCATCAGGATTGAAATTTCTACTTGAAGCATCTGTTCCTCACCAGCGTTCATTTTCTTGTTAAATACAGTGGCTAAATTGTTTTATACAGTATGAGACAATTTAGCCATTTTACTTTTTCGTTTATTACAATGCCAAAACACCACATTATTCATTATTTCCTAATCGCAATCATCGCTTTTGGTACGAGTTGTACTACCAATCCATCAGACAACAAAGCAACCGACCATCACTCAGTCCAAAAAGATACGCTGGCGAAGGTAGATTCTACCAATCAAAAGCCTCCTACTCAGACTCAAAAACTAGCACCAGTAGATCGTAAGTTCAACGACTTGGCGCGATTGTTAGCGGGCATGCCTGCCGAAACGGGCAGTGTAGTGGCCAAATATCAAGAAACAAAGGATTGGCAGGCTTATCAGAAAGTAGCCGAAAAGATTTGGGAAAAAATTCTAAATGAAAAACGTCCCGCTATGCTCGAGTGGCAAAAAACGCACTTGCAAGCTCCCAATGCAGAAGCTGACTTGCTGTTTTACCCTTTTAGTGGACCTGATTTTTTACACGCGAGCACGTTTTACCCCAGTGCTACCGAAATTGTAATGATGGGACTAGAACCGATTGGTAATTTGCCCGATATGGAAAAGATTACTCAAAAATCTCCCAAAAATTACTATAAAGGTCTAGAACGGGCATTATATGCAGTACTTAAATACAGTTTTTTCATTACCAAAGACATGGATGTAGATTTTCGGGGACGTATCGACCAACGCATTGATGGTACGTTGCCTGCACTGATGATTTTTATGGCACGTACTGGGTATCGTATTCTCAATTATGAGAAAGTGGCCATTAGTCCTGAAGGCAAGTTGAAACCGATTGCCCTTGATAAAGCCACTGATAAAAAAATATACTATGGTACCAAGCTTACCTATCACAAGGCAGGAGAAAATAAAACGCGCACTTTGTATTTCTTTGGTGTCAATTTGTCTAACGCACCTTATTTGGGAATGGGTGGGCTGCAGCAACGTACCGATTTGGTAAAATACCTAGAAAGCCTCAAGCCTCGCAATACCTACCTTAAGTCGGCTTCTTACTTGATGTATGGAGGTGGGTTTAGTAAAATCAGGGATGTTATTCTCAAACAATCTAAATTTGTATTACAAGATGACTCGGGCATGGCATTTAAAAATTTCACCCAGAATAACACCCAGAATAACACTTGGAAAATCACTCTGTTTGGGCGTTATGCTGGGCCAATTGGTATTTTTCGCCACCACTATCAATACGACCTACGTGATGCTTATAAAAAGGGGTACCCCGTGAAAGCACTCCCCTTTGGCATTGGCTACCAGTTTTTAAAGGGAAATTCTAACCTTATGCTGGCTCAGAAAAAATAATTGGCCGTTTTGGTACATATTAAAAGCCATCGAAAACCGCAATATGGTGCTTTCGGTGGCTTTTCAACTATGCTTGCGTCTAAGTATCAAGTAAACAAGTTCAATTTAACCTTCTGTTAATCAAACACTTGCATAGTGTACATTTTCATCGCTCCCGCCTTACTAAACCGCAAGACCCAAAATAAGATCTTGGGACCCATTTTATTAGACTCAAATCTTGAATTAGGTCTTTTACTAAGATTTCCTCTATTACTTTTGTAATCAGGTTTTCAGAATACAGTGTCCATATTGACACAAATCACAAAGTAAAAGTAACATGAGGCAATCACACCAATTCTACTATCATATTCCTGGTTGCAAATAGCCTATTTTGGTGAAGTCATCAAATCTTTCAGTTCTGCAGAAGCACAGCAAGCCCTACAAACCTTTGTCGATAAATACTAAAACCATATAACCATGAGAAACTTAATTATCAAGATTGCCCCAATTTTATTGCTTGGTCTATATTTCCCCTTCACTGCACTGGCTCAAAATGGGTCCAACGACGAAGCTTCAAAGTATCGATGTAGGGCGAAGTTTAACCTGATCAATTCCAAGAAACATACCCTCAAAGATCGGGAATGGGAAAACTTTTTTTCGGTGGAACTCAACATCCAGGGAAACACTGTCAAATTTATCAGAATGCGGTCTCATTATATCGAGTCCAGTGACGAGTTTATCGTGAGAAAGCTACATGGGGGTCCTGGACGCCGTTATCAAATGTCTGATAAATCAGAAGAAACCATCATGCTCATTCACTTGATGAATACTGGGGTCATCCCCGATTGGTGTAAGTCTTCGTACAGCATCAAGTCTATTCGTAATGGAGATGTGAGCCCCCGACGAAAAATCAAGCGTCGTAGTTTATTTAGCGAACGAAAAAAAACCATCAAAAGGAATCACACGAACAATTCTGTAACGAGAAGCTCGTCTAATTGTCGAACACCTCTAGATAATCGTTCTTTTAGCGAAATAAAAAAGTCGGTGGGCCAACAAAGCTTTGACGAAGAAAAATTAACTGTGGCCAAAAACAGGATGAAAGCTTCTTGTCCAGTTCGTGCTTCTCAAATCGCGTCATTGATGAAGATGCTGAGTTTTTCTAACCATCAACTAGAGTTGGCAAAGTATGCGTATCAATATACCTATGACAAACAAAATTACTCCAAGGTAATTGAGACCCTTACCTTTAGTACAGATCAAGACAAACTCAGGGATTATATCAAGAATCACTAAGGTTGCTTTAATTGCACCATTGGTTAAGATATTTATAAAAGGCCTGTCTGGTATCTCTTCAAGGATATTAGATAGGCCTTTAATCTCTTGAATACAGCGTAATTCTTGGCCTAACTCCCTTCTTCAAATAAAAAAATCGTCTGCACGATTTAAAAACCTGATGATCAAAATCTTAATCACAAGTCGCTTATCACATTGAAGATTACCAATGTATCAGACAACTTTCTTTCTTCAGTGTGCCACTACTGTTATTAATAGATCTTATTTATTTTCGAATTACTCACGCACCAAATGCATAACAACTGTATTATAAGACTCATTTTGCCAAACTCAAACCTTGGTCTAAAATAACTGACCTTTCACAAGTCAAAAATTTGTTTATTTCTAATAAATACCAGTTACGAAGTTCAGGTTAAAATATGAACAACTAGGTTTCATTAAGCCTTTCATTTTTTTCTACAGCAAAAAAAACGAAACAAAAAATGCCGCGGCTCTAGTCTGTCTAGCT
>CALDJV010000822.1 GCA_937899305.1 uncultured Cytophagaceae bacterium | reverse complement strand
GACTAAATATTAGTTCTATGTTAGAAACATCGCAAGAAAATTACAAAGTAAAAGACATTACTTTGGCAGATTGGGGTCGCAAAGAAATTGAACTTGCCGAAGCAGAAATGCCTGGTTTGATGGCGCTTAGAGAAGAGTATGGTGAGTCTAAGCCTCTACAAGGTGCGCGCATCGCTGGATGTTTGCACATGACTATCCAAACTGCCGTTTTGATTGAAACCTTGGTGGCACTTGGTGCTGAAGTGACCTGGTCATCTTGTAATATATTCTCTACTCAAGACCACGCAGCGGCAGCCATTGCCAAAGCAGGAGTGCCAGTATATGCCTGGAAAGGAATGAACGAAGAAGAGTACGACTGGTGTATTGCTTCTACGCTAAATGCTTTTGAGGGTGGTAAACCTTTGAATATGATCTTGGATGACGGTGGAGATTTAACCAACCTTGTATTAGACAAGCACCCTGAGCTTGTAGGTGAAATTCGCGGAATCTCTGAAGAAACTACCACCGGGGTTCACCGTCTTTACGAAAGAGTTAAAAATGGCACCCTTCCAATGCCTGCCATCAATGTAAATGACTCAGTTACCAAATCAAAGTTTGATAACAAATACGGATGTAAAGAATCATTGGTAGATGCGATCCGTCGAGCTACCGATGTAATGCTTGCTGGTAAAGTGGCGGTAGTTGCTGGTTATGGTGATGTAGGAAAAGGTTCTGCGGCTTCATTGCGTGGTGCTGGAGTTCGAGTAATTGTGACCGAAATCGATCCTATTTGTGCCTTGCAAGCGGCTATGGACGGCTACGAAGTAAAGCCAATGTCGAAGGCAGTATCTGAAGTAGACCTTGTAGTAACTGCTACTGGTAACAAAGACATCGTAACTGGTGAGCACTTCAAAGCAATGAAAGACAAAACCATCGTTTGTAACATTGGGCACTTCGACAACGAAATTGATGTAGCTTGGTTGAACAACAACCATGGCGAGTCAAAAGTAAGCGTGAAGCCTCAGGTAGATCTTTACAATGTAGATGGTAACGACATCATTCTATTGGCAGAAGGTCGTTTGGTAAACTTGGGTTGCGCAATGGGTCACCCTTCTTTTGTAATGTCTAACTCGTTTACGAACCAAACTTTGGCCCAAATCGAACTTTGGAACAATGGTGACAACTATGGCAAAGAAGTTTACATGTTGCCTAAGCACTTAGACGAAAAAGTAGCCAACCTACACCTCAAGAAAATTGGAGTAGAGCTAGAAGAACTAAGTAAAGAGCAAGCCGACTATATCGGAGTAACCCAAGAAGGGCCATTCAAGCCTGAGCACTACCGTTACTAATATAGTACGTCATATCATACATAAAGGAGACTGTCCATTTGGGCAGTCTTTTTTTATTTATTTTAGTCAAAAGCCAACTCTACCTGCTTTTCGCCTACCTTCAAGTGGGCTTCCCGGTTGCAAATCACGGTCATGTTATGCTTTTCGTGCCCAATCGGAAAATTATAACACACCGGGTAATCAAATTCCTGGGTCAATTCATTTACAATTTCGTAAACCGTTTGCCCAAAAAACACCTCGTTGTCTTTTACCCCTGAGAATTGTCCGATGATCAACCCAGCCAAATGCTCCAACTTCCCCGCCCTCTTCAATTGTACCATCATTCTATCAATGTGATACAAATACTCGTTTACCTCTTCCAGAAACAAAATCTTATTCTTGGTATCAATTTCTGAAGGAGTACCAATGGCATTGGCAAACAACGTTAGGTTCCCTCCTACCAGCACGCCCTGGGTTGTTCCGCGCTTGTTCAACACACTCAGTACTGAGTTTATTTTGAGTGGTTTGCCAAACAATGCCTCTCGCAAACTCTGGATAGATATTTCGGTTTGCTTAGGAAAAAGCAAGGGCATCACTCCATGAATGGTTTCTACATTAAAATTATGCAAATGACAATGTAGTACGGTTACATCACTAAATCCTACAATCCATTTAGGTTTTTGCAAAAAAACAGTAAAATCAAGCTCGTCTATGATTCGAGTAGTCCCATAGCCCCCTCGCGCACAAATGATGGCTCGAATGTCAGGGTTGTCTAACATCTCCTGAAAATCTTGCGCCCGCTCCGCATCGGTTCCAGCAAACTGATGGTGGGTATTGAATAAATGTTTGCCTAACACCACCTCCAGTCCCCAGCTCTCAAAAATAGACACGGCCATCTTAATTTCTGCCCGATTAATGCTTTTAGCAGGTGCCACAATGGCCACCTTTTGTCCGGTTTGCAAATAAGGAGGTTTCATAATAAGAAATGATCAAAATGTATTGCATCAAAAAAGCCTGCTCGATGTCCTCATCAAACAGGCTATTAAATTATATATTTTAT